>DATKAO010000091.1 GCA_035498015.1 Myxococcota bacterium | reverse complement strand
TGGCGCTGCGCCTCGGACTCCTTGATCACGCGCTGCTTCTGGCCTTCGGCCTCGTTGATCTTCGCGTCGCGGTCGCCCTCGGAGGTGAGCACGACGGCGCGCTTCTCGCGCTCGGCGCGCATCTGCTTCTCCATCGCCTCGAGTGTCTCGGGCGAGGGCATGATCTTCTTGATCTCGTAGCGCAGCACCTTCACGCCCCAGGCGCCCGAAGCCTTGTCGAGCTCGGACACGATCGAGGCGTTGATCGCGGCGCGCTCCTCGAACGTGCGGTCGAGGTCGATCTTGCCCACCTCGCTGCGCAGCGTGGTCTGCGCGAGCTGGCTGATGGCGAACGCGTAGTTCATGACGCCATAGCTCGCCTGGCGCGGGTCGAGCACCTGGAGATAGAGCACGCCGTCGACGCCGACCTGCACGTTGTCGCGCGTGATGCAGACCTGCTCGGGAATGTCGATGGTCTGTTCCTTCAGCGTGTGGCGGTACGAGACCCGGTCGATGAAGGGCACGAGCAGGTGGAAGCCGGCCTGCAGCGTGCGACTGTAGCGCCCCACCGTTTCCACCACGTAGGCGCTCTGCTGCGGCACCACGAGCGCGGTGCGCGCGATCACGAACACGATCACGAGCACCACCGCGAGCACGGCGATCACGGTCACGTTGTCCACGGTCCCCCCTCTACGACTCGCTGCGCAGCTCGAGCACCAGGCCGTGAGTCGCGACGACCAGCGCGCGCCCGCCCGCCGGAATCGCGGTATCGCCCGAGTTGCGCGCCTGCCAGACGGTGCCGCGCATCTCGGCCGAGCCGTGGCCGCCGGGCGGAATGGCCTCGCGCGCGATCGCGAGCTCGCCGACCGTCCCCTGACTCACTTCGCCGGCGGCGCCGCGCAGGCGCTGATAGACGCGCCGCCGGAAGCCCGCGGTGCCCGCGATCGCGAGCACCCCGAACAGCGCCCAGCCCACGGCCGGCGCGAGCGGGCCGAACAGGAGAGCGAGCACGCCCGTGGCAATGGCGGCCGCCCCGAGAAACACGAAGTAGAACTGGGCGTCGACCAGCGTCTCCGCCGCCAGCAGCGCCGCACCCACCACGATCCAGCCCCAGAAAGGCATCAGATCACCTCGTGTGAGTGTGGCGGAAGCTCGAACGGAATGCCCGTGTGATCGAGCCCGCCGCGGTCGAGCCAGGCCCGGGTGGTCTTGGCGGCGCGACTCATGAGCTCGGTCGCCGCCGAGAAGTCGAACGGGTGCACGTTCACCGGGCACAGCGGGGGCACGACCCGGATCAGCGCGTGGTCCATGAAGCGCTCCACGTCGACCACGAGCTGGCGCGCGACCAGCACGTTGATGCCGTGCAGCGCCATGGCCAGGGCGCTGGTGGGCGGGCTCTTCATCTCGCACGAGTAACCCGTGGGCAGCACCACGATCCGCTCGGCGCCGAGCTCGAGCGCGGCCGAGATCGGCGTGTTGCTCGCCACGCTGCCGTCGAAGTAGTAGGTGCCGTCGATCTTCACCGGGGGAAACACGCCGGGAATGGCCGCGCTGGCGAGCACCGCCGGGACCGCTTTCCCCTTGGAGAGCAGCGCCTCGCGCCCGTTCAGCACGTTCGCGGCCACCACGGTCACCGGAATCTCGGCGTCTTCGAGGTTCCGGTAGGGCATGTTGCGAGTCAGCAGTCTCTCGAAGGGGCCGGAGTCGACCATGTGGTCGCGCAGCGCGAGCGCGCCGAGCAGGCCGCCGACCGGCGAGAAGGGGAACACGTCGCGCGGGCGCAGGCTGGCCCAGATTCCGCGCAGCGCGTGCACGCCGTCGGCATCGGGTCGGCCCGCGAAGAAGGCGGCGTTCACCGCGCCCGCCGACGAGCCGACCATCAGGTCGGGCCGCACGTGCGCCTCGACCAGCGCCTGCAGCATGCCGACCTCGACCGCACCGAGGCTGCCGCCGCCGGCGAGCACGAACGCCGTGCGCGGGGCGCCCGCGCTCATTCCTTGGCGGGCTCTCCCGCGGACTTGGCGTCGACCGCGACGCCCATCGCGTGATAGCCCTTGTCGACGAACACGGTCGCGCCGGTGATGCCGCTGGCGAGCGGGCTACACAGAAATGCGGCGGTCGTGCCCACCTCGTCGGCGTCGATCGGCTCGGGCAGCGGCGAGTTGCGCTTGGCGTAGTCGATCATGGTCTCGATGAAGCCGATCGCCGACGCGGCGCGCGAGGCCCACGGCCCGGCCGAGATCGCGTTCACGCGCGCGCCGAAGCGGCGGCCGGCCTCGAACGCCAGCGTGCGTGTATCGCTCTCGAGCGCCGCCTTGGCCGACGACATGCCGCCCCCGTAGCCGGGAATCACCCGCTCGCCCGCGAGATAGGTGAGTGACAGGAACGCGCCGCGGGGCCGCAGCAGCGGCCCCAGGCGCTGCACGAGCGACACGAACGAGTAGGCGCTCGCCGACACCGCCGAGAGATAGCCCCGGCGGCTGGTGTCGAGCAGCGCGTTCTTCACCTCGGAGCCGTTCGCGATCGAGTGCACCACGATGTCGAGCGGCTGCTCGCCGAACTCGGCGGTGAGTCGGTTGGCCGCGCCCTGGATCGTGAAGTCGTCGTGCTCCTTGTAGCGGCGGTTCTCGCGCACCTCGACCGGCACGTCCGCGAGCGTGTCCCACTCGGCGTCGAGCGGCAATATGCGCTCGAAGGCCAGGGCTCCGCCCGAGGCGAAGCGCAGCGAATCGCCGATCTTCCCGCGCTCGAGCATCTTGGTGAAGATCCCGTAGGCGGGCGGCCAGGTGCCTGCGCAGACCGTCGCGCCCGCCTCGGCCAGGCGCTTGGCGATCGCGAATCCGAACCCCCAGTCGTCGGCGATGCCGGCGACGAACGCGCGCTTCCCCGTGAGGTCGATCGAAAGCATTCGACCTAGGAGAGCACCACCGAGAAATCACCGCAAGCGAGGCGGTAAGATCGGGCCATGTCCAGACGCAGCCTGATCACCATGACCCCGGACGAGGTCGCGAAGTTCCTCGAGTCCAAGAAGACCATGACCATCGTCTCGAACGGCGTCGGCGGGTTCCCGCATCCGATGCCCATGTGGTTCGCGCGCGACCCGGACGGGGCGATCCGCATGGCCACCTACCGCACGAGTCAGAAGATCAAGAACATCCAGCGCGACCCGCGCGTGTCACTCCTGTGCGAGGAGGGCAGCGAGTATGCCGAGCTGAAGGGCGTGGTCATGTACGGCAACGCGGAGCTGGTCGACGACTTCGTGCTGGCCGTGGACACGCTGCTGCGCGCCGGCGGCCGCGGCGAGGGCCTGCCCAAGGACCCGGCTGCCTCGAAGCAGATCCAGGACGCGATGCGAAAGAATGCTGAAAAGCGCTACGTGATTCGCGTCCGGCCCGAGCGCATCGTCTCGTGGGACCACTCCAAGCTCGGCGGGACCTACTGACCGGGGGGCGGAGCCCCTCGAAAATCTCGCGCAGTCCCTCCGACCCGTGACATACTGGCGGCGCATCCGCATCCGCATCCCGGGAGGGAGACCATGCGCCGCATCGCGTTCGTCGCACTCACCCTGTGCCTGTCGTTCGGGCAGCCGGCGTTCGCCGCGTCGTTCGACTCACTGATCTCGTTCGGCGACAGCCTGTCGGACACGGGCTCCGGCCCCGCGACGCCGCCCGGCTATGGAGGCCGCTTCTCGAACGGCCCGGTGTGGGAGGAGTATCTCGCGAGCTCGCTCGCGATTCCCGCGGCCAGCACCAAGGACTACGCGATCGGCGGGGCCACCTCCGGCACCGGCAACGTGAACGGCACGACCACCGGCCTGCTCACGCAGGTGAGCGGCTTCGTCGCGGCGCCCGATCACCTGGGCAGCTCGACGCTCTACACGGTCTGGGCGGGCGGCAACGACGCCATCGCCGCGGCGTTGGGCGGCGGCGACCCGGTGGCGGCCGCCAACCAGGCGGCGATCAACATCGCCAGCGCAATCACTCAGCTCGCCGGCACCGGCGCGCAGTACTTCCTGGTGCCCAACCTGCCGAACGGGGGCCTCTTGCCGCTGGCCGCACAAGTCGGGGCGGACCCGACCCAGGCGAACCTGCTCAGCCTCTATGGGAACGCCCAGCTCGACGCCGCGCTCGCCCCGCTGGCCTCGGCGCTCGGCATCACGATCTACCGCGCCGACGTGTACACGCTGTTCCAGGCCATGGTCGCGAACCCGGCCGCCTACGGACTCAGCGACGTGGTCGATCCCTGCAAGACGTCGTCGAGCACATGCGCGAACCCGGACCAGTACTTGTTCTGGGACTCGATCCACCCCACGACGGTCGTGCACAGCTTCATCGGACAGCTCGCGCTCGCGGCCCTGCCCGAGCCCGAGGTCCTGGCGCTCGTGGTCGCGCTGCTCGCGCTCAGCTCTCGATTCGCGCGAACAGCGGCTTCTCGCCGGGGGTAGCGGCGCGCGCCAGCCGCGCCGACATCTCCGAAGCCGCGCCCGGAATGAAGGGCGCGAGCTCGCGCGCGACCGCGCGCAGCGTGGCGTAGAGTGAGTGGAACACGGCGTCGAGCGCGGCGCGGCTGCCGCCGGCCTGCTCGGCCTTGTACAGCTCCCAGGGCTTGCGCCGCTCGATGAACTTGTTGGCCTCGGAGACGAGGCTCCACACCGCCTCGAGCGCGCCGCGGAAGTCGAAGTCCGCGAGACACTCGTCGATGCGCGCGCCCACGGTGGGCAGCTCGCGCTCCAGCTTCGCGGCGTCGGGGTCCCACGGACCCTCGGCCGGCAGCGCGCCGCCGCGGTAGCGCACCAGCATGGCCATGGTGCGGTGCAAGAGGTTGCCCAGGTCGTTCGCCAGGTCCTCGTTCGCGCGGGCGATCAAGCGCGCGACCGAGAAGTCGGCGTCGCCGGTCTGCGGCACCTCGCGCAGCATCCACCAGCGCAGGGCGTCCTTGCCGTAGCGCGCCGCCAGCTCGAACGGATCGGCGGTGTTGCCCAGTGACTTCGAAATCTTCTGGCCGTCGACGGTGAGATAGTCGTGCACCAGGATGCGCCGCGGGGGCGGCTGCTTGGCCGAGAGCAGCATCGCCGGCCAGTACACGGCGTGGAAGCGCAGGATGCCCTTGCCGATCACGTGCACGCGCTCCTCGTTCTCGAGCCAGAAGCGCTTGTAGAGTGACTCGTCCGAGCCGCCGTAGCCGAGCGCGCTGATGTAGTTGCCGAGCGCGTCGAACCACACGTACATGATCTGCGCCGGATCGCCGGGCACGGGAATGCCCCAGCCCCGCGCGCGCTCGGCCGAGCGCGAGATGCTGAAGTCGTCGAGCCCGCCCTCGATGAAGCGCAGGATCTCGTTCTTGCGGGTCGAGGGCAGGATCTGGAGCACGTCGCGCGAGATCGCGTCGTGCAGCGCCTCCTGGTACCGGGAGAGACGGAAGAAGTAATTCTCCTCCGAGACCAGCGTGGGCACGGTCAGGTGCTCGGGACACTTGCCGTCGACGAGCTCCGAGGGGAGATAGAACTGCTCGCAGCCCACGCAGTACAGCCCCTGGTAGCTCTTGGTGTACACGTCGCCGGCGTCGGCGCACGCGCGCCAGATGGCCTCGACGCCCGGCCGGTGTCTCGGGTCCGACGCGGTGCGGATGAAGTCGTCGTTCGAGAGATCGAGCCCGTCGTGCAGGTCCGCGAAGCGCTGCGCGTTCACGCGCACGAAGTCGGCGACAGCCATGCCCGCCGCCTCGGCCGACTGCACGTTCTTCAGCGCGTTGTCGTCCGTGCCCGAGAGAAAGCGCACCTCGCGACCGCGCAGCCGCTGGTGACGCGCCAGCACGTCGGTCTGCACGAACTCGAGCGCGTGGCCCACG
>DATKAO010000090.1 GCA_035498015.1 Myxococcota bacterium | reverse complement strand
GTCGAGCTGATCGGCAGATACTCCGTGATCCCCTCGACCAGTCCCAGCACGAGGGCGTGCCACGCCTGCAGCATTTCCACTCCGAGCGAGGGGGGCGCGGAGACTAACGGGATTTCAATCCAGGCGCTTGCGGAAACGCAGCACCGCGAGCGCGAAGGCGAGCGAAAAGAAGATGAGAAGCGCCTTAACCTCGCCGCTCACGTCTCCGAGGCTCGCGCCCCGCAGCACGATCCCGCGCACCACGCGCAGGAAGTGAGTCAGCGGCAGCACCTGCGCGAGCGCGCGCGCGGGCGCCGGCATGCCGTCGTAGGGGAACATGAAGCCCGACAGCAGGATCTGCGGCAGGAACGTCACGAAGGCCATCTGGAAGGCCTGGAACTGGGTCTGGGCGAGCGTGGAGATCAGGAGCCCCAGCGTGAGCGCCGCCGCGACGAACGCGCCCGCGGCGAGATACAGCGTGCCCAGCCCGCCCGCGATCGGCACGTCGAACAGGAAGCGGCCGAGCAGGAGGATCAGCGTCATCTGGCCGTAGCCGATCGCCACGTAGGGGGCGATCTTCCCGATCATCAGCTCGGGCGTCTGCACCGGCGTGGTGATCAGGAGCTCGAGGTTGCCGCGCTCGCGCTCGCGCACGATCGCCACCGCCGTGAACAGCACCAGCGTGAGCGTGAGGATCACCCCGCACAGCGCCGGCACGATGTGCACCGCGGAACGGCGCTCGGGGTTGTAGTAGGCGCGCAGCTCGAACACGGGGGCCGACACCGCGCCGTGTTGGGCCACGGGCGCGAAGCGCCGGTCGGGCGGGAGATCGGCCAGCGTGCGCGCCGCGCCGAGCACGATCGGGTCACCGCCGTCGACCAGGAGCTGCGCCGCCGGCCGCTCGCCGCCGAGCCGGCGCCGATCGAAGTCGGGCGGGATCGCGATGCCCACCGAGATGTCGCCCGCGACCAGCGCGTGCGCGAGCTCGTCGACCGAGCGCGCCTGGCGCACCACGTCGATCACCTGCGTGGCCTGGGCGTCGGCCACGAGGAAGCGCGCGGCCTGCGAGCCGGACAGATCGGCCACGCCGGCGCGCAGGTGGCGCACGTCCTGGTTGATCGCGTAGCCGAAGAGCAGCGTCATCATCAGCGGCACGCCCAGCACCATGCCGCCGGTGAGTCGATCGCGGCGCAGGTGCACCAGCTCCTTGCGCGCCACGGCCCCGATGCGCCCGAGCGATGCGGCCCAGCGGCTCAAGCGTCCTGCCCCGCTTGCGCGTGCCGCGTGGCGGCGACGAACACGTCTTCGAGGCTCGCGCGCGCCAGCGCCACGTGGCCCTCGACGCGCGCGGCGCGCAGCGCGTCGGCGACTGACTGCACGGGGTCGGCGAGCTGCGGATCGACCAGCGCGTGCAGGCGCGTGCCGAGCTGCGCCACGCTGCGCACCGCGGGATTGCGCTCGAGCGCCGCGCGCGCGGCGCGCGGCTCGGCACCCTCGATCTCGAGCACCGCCGCGTCGATCTCGCGCATGAGCTTCTCGGGCGCGCCAGCGGCCACCACGCGCCCGCGGTCCAGGATCGCGAGCTCGTGACAGCGCTCGGCCTCGTCCATGAAGTGAGTCGAGACCAGGATCGTGGTGCCGCGCTCGACCAGCGAGTACAGCGTCTCCCAGAAGTCGCGCCGGCTCTGCGGGTCGACGGCGCTGGTCGGCTCGTCGAGGAAGAGCAGCTCGGGCTCGTGCAGCGTCGCGCCGGCGAGCGCGAGCCGCTGGCGCTGGCCGCCCGACATGGTGCCCGCGCGCTGGTCCGCGATCTCGCGCAGGTGGAACTCATCGAGCAGGCGGCCGATGCGCGCGCGCGCCGTGGCACGCGGCAGCGAGTAGATCGAGGCGAGAAACTGCAGGTTCTCGAGCGTCGTGAGGTCCTCGTACAGCGAGAAGCGCTGGGTCATGTAGCCGAGCTTGCGCCGCAGCTTCTCGGCGTCGCGCGGCATCTCGAGCCCGAGCACGGTGGCTTCGCCCGCGCTGGGCGTGAGCAATCCGCACAGCATGCGGATGGTGGTCGACTTGCCCGAGCCGTTGGGGCCGAGGAAGCCGAAGATCGCGCGGCGGGGCACCTCGAGGTCGACGTGGTCGACCGCGACGTTCCTGCCGAAGCGCCGCGTGAGTCCGCGCGCGACGATCGCCGGCTCGTTCGTCACCGCGACACCGACCGGGTCTCGAGCTGGAAGTGCACCTCGACGGGCACGCCGGTGGGCAGGTCGCCGGTGCCCGGGCCCGAGACCTCGACCTCGGCCAGATACGACAGCCGCCCGCGGTCGTGCTGGGTCAGCGCGAAGTAGGGCGTGAAGGCGGCCTCGTGCGCGAGCTTGCGCACCTGGCCTTCCAGCGCGCCGTCGCGCCCGCTCATGGTGACGGTCGCGCGCGTGCCCTCGGCAATGCGCGCGCGCACCGCTTCCGGCACGTAGACGCGCGCGTAGGGCGGGTCGGCCGCCAGCATCACCGCCACGACCGCGCCCGCGGGCGGGCGCTCGCCCTGCTTGAAGGGGAGTGAGTCGACGCGGCCCGGGCGCGGCGCGCGCAGCGTGAGTCGCTCGAAGCGGACCTCGGTGTCCGCGACCGCGGCCTCCGCCGCCGCCAGCGCGCCGCGCGCCTGGTCGAGCTCTTCGGTCGTGGTGCCGCGCTCGAGCTCCTCGAGCGTGGCGCGCGCCTGGTCGCGGCGCGACGCGGCCTCGTCGCGCTGCGAGCGCATCTGGTCACGGCGCGAGGCGGACTCGAACGAGCGCCGCTCGAGTGACTGCACGCGGTCGTACTCGATCTGAGCGTTCTTCGCGGCGCTCTCCGCGCCGGCCAGCCGCGCGCGCGCCTCGCGAATGCGCTCGGCGCGCGGCCCGCGCTCGAGCTCCGCCAGCCGCGCCGCCAGCTGGTCGCGCGTCGCGCGCGCCCGCGCGAGCTGCGCCGACACCCGGCGGTCGTCGAGCGCGAGCAGCACGTCGCCGGCCGCGACCGTCTGGCCTTCGCGCACCTGCACCTCCACGATCGGCTCGTTCTCCTCCGCGGTGAGCTCGATGCGGTCGCGCTCGAGCGTGCCCACCACCGGGATGGCGCCGGGGTCGCGCCGGCACGCGCCAGCCAGCGCGAGCACCGTACACAGAAGTGCGACGCGCGCGTTCACGCCGGCAGCTCGCGCGGGCGCGCGCCTTCGAGAAACAGACGTGTCTGGTGCGCGGCCAGGCGGCGCGCGAAGTCGTGGTCGAGCTCGTAGCCGAGCACCTTGCCCAGCACCGGGTGCACCAGGAACGGGAACGCGGTGGAGCCGATCAGCGCGAACAGCGTCAGCACGGGATCCAGGTCCTTGCGCAGGGCTCCCGATGCAATCTCGGCGCCCACGAGCTGCGGCAGGAGCGCCGCGGCGCGGTGTGCGAAACGCTCGACGAAGCGCGCGCGCGTGCCGGGATCGCCCGTGATCACCTCGCGCAGCAGGAGCGCCGGCAGCCAGGGCTGCGCCGAGAGCGTCGCGGCGTACAAACGCACCAGCCCGGCCAGCGGCTCGGTCGCCTCCCCGGGCTGCGCCGCCAGCTCGCGCACGTGCGCCAAAAGGTCTTCGAACACCGCGGCCAGCATGGCCTCGTACAGCCCCTGCTTCCCGCCGAAGTAGTACGAGATCATGCCGGGAGTCACTCCCGCCGCACGCGACAGCTCGCGGATCCCGACTTCGCCGAAGCTGCGCCGCGCGAACAGCTGGCGCGCGGCCTCGACCAGGTCGCGCTTCACGTCCTCGGCCGCCCGGCCCCTGGGCGGGCGCCCGGGCCTGCGGCTCTTGCGTCTCGCTCCCGCCATGGCCCGTAAATTAATCGATCGATTGATTAAATACAAGCGGGGGCCAGACGCGCCTCAGCGGTTGGCGCGGGCGTCCACGTATACCCAGGCCTGCCGGCCGGAGGCGAGCACGGTCGAGATGCGTTTGTAGGCGGCCACCTCGTAGCGGTCGGCGCTGGCGAGCTCGGCGTCGCTGAGCTCGAACACCGTTCCGGCCACCCGGCTCTCGAGCCGGCCCGTGAAGCGCACGATCGGGTGCGCCGCCTGGCCGCTGGTCGCGACCACCGACGGGTCGTCGATCTCGACCAGCGACTGCTCGAAGCCCACCAGCGCGTCCTCCGAGCCGGCCAGCAGCCGGCCGAACGTGGAGCGCTGGACGGACTCGAGCTGGAGCGTCCCGTACGAGAACAGGAGCGGCACGGGAGTCAGTCCCGCGCGCGCTTCACGAGGCCGGTGGTAGAGCGGCCCTCGACCAACGGCACGAGCTCCACGCGCCCGCCCCACTTGCGCACCAGGTCCCAGCCGACGACGGCGCGCTTGGTCTTGTAGTCGGCGCCCTTGGTCAGCACGTCGGGCTTGAGCGCGCGGATCAGCTCGCGCGGAGTGTCTTCGTCGAACAGCACGACGCCGTCGACACACGACAGTGAGGCCAGGATCTGGGCGCGGTCGAGCTCGGTCTGCAGCGGGCGCCCTGCCCCTTTCAGCTTGCGCACCGAGGCGTCGGTGTTCACGCCCACGACCAGCGCGTCGCCCAGCCGGCGCGAGGCCTCGAGATAGCGCACGTGGCCCAGGTGCAGGATGTCGAAGCAGCCGTTCGTGAACACCACCGAGCGGCCTTGCGCGCGCTGCTCGGCCATGAACTTCGCCGCGCGCTCGCGCGT
This sequence comes from Myxococcota bacterium, assembly GCA_035498015.1. NCBI lineage: Bacteria > Pseudomonadati > Myxococcota > Myxococcota bacterium. The sequence goes on along the minus strand of DATKAO010000090.1, from coordinate 69,538 downwards.
CATGACGCGGCCCGCGCCCGGCTCGGCCTCGCCGCCGATCGCAGTCAGGATCTCCGAGCCCGTGACCGTGGCGGCGCCGAACTTGCCGACCTTCACGCCCGCGGCCACGTTGGCGAGCCAGGCCGCTTCGCGCAGCTCCGCGCCGGCGGCCAGCGCGAGACTCACGGCCGCTGCGACCACGTCGCCCGCGCCCGTCTCGTCGACGATCTCCTGGGTACGCGCGGCCAGCGAGAACGAGCCCGCCGCGCCGCGGCTCGCCAGCACCATGCCGTCGGGTCCGCGCGTCAGCAGCACGTGCGCGACGCCCAGCTCGTCGGCGATGCCGGCCGCCACGCGCGCCGCCGCCGCCTCGTCTTCGAGGGGCGAGCCGGCGAACGTCTCCGCAGCGCGCAGGTTCGGCTTCAGCACGGTCGCGCCGGAGAACGACTTCCAGGGCAGGTTCTTCGGGTCGACCAGCACCGGCCGCCCGCCAGCGGCGGCGAACACCGCGCGGCAGACCGCGGCCGACAGCACGCCCTTCGAGTAGTCGGAGAGCACCACCGCGTCGGCGCGCTTCACCGCGCGAGTCACTGCCGCGCACAGCCGCTTCTCGAGCGCCGGCGGGAGCGGCGCGACCGTCTCGCGGTCGAGCCGGATCACCTGCTGCTGGCGCGCCACGATGCGCGTCTTGCGCGTGGTGCGCCGGGCCCGGTCCACCGCGATGCCCGCCCTGGGAATGCCCAGGCTCTCGGCCTCGTTGCGGAACAGCTCGCCGTCGGCGTCGGCGCCGACCACGGTGCACAGCCCGGGCTTTGCGCCCAGCGCCACGAGACACTTGGCGACGTTGGCGGCGCCGCCCAAGAGATACTCCTCGCGCTCGACCGCCAGCACCGGCACGGGCGCCTCGGGGGAGATGCGCTCGACCTCGCCCGCCACGTAGGCGTCGAGCGCCGAGTCGCCCACGACCAGCACGCGCCGGCCGACCATGGCGCCGAGCAGCTCGCGCACGCGCGCCGGCGTCGGCTCGCGGAACTCGTCCTGCGCCTTCACTCACTCCCCCTTCCGTAGCGCCGCCACAGCCGCGCGACCTCGCCGAACGCCACGAAGAAGTCGCCCGCCTTGACCTTCGAGCCCGCCACGTCCTCCCAGCGCTCGAGCGGCAGCTCGTACAGCGAGTCTTTCGCCGCCGAGAGCCCGCGCGCGCGCCGCAGCCGCGCCAGCAGCTCCACGTCGAAGGTCCAGTTCACGCAGAAAGGCTCGTCGAACAGCGCCGCCAGCCCCGCCTCGTTGCGCAGGAGCTTCGCGCCGCACTGTGTGTCGTAGACCGGCAGGTCGAGAAACAGAGACACTCCCGTGGCGAAGATCCGGCCGAGATAGTGCCGGATCGGGCTGCGCCGTACCATGCGGCCCAGCAGCTGGACGCGCGCGCCCATGACCCAGCCGACACCGGGATGCGTCGCCAGAACGGCCCGGAAGCGCGCGATCTCGTCGAGCGGGGTCGCGAGGTCGGCATCCCAGTAGCCCACCAGCTCCGCACCGGACTTGAAGGCCGCGCGCATGCCCTGGCGCACGGCCTCGGCCTTGCCGCGGTTGCGCTCGAGGACGAGCACGCCCACGCGGCCCGGCAGCTCGCGCTCGAGCTCGCGCAGCCGCGCCTGCGTGGCGTCGGTGCTGCCGTCGTCGACGAACAGGAAGTCGACGTCGGGCACGCGCGCGCAGTAGGCGCGGAAGGCGTCGCCGCGCAGGCGGGCGGCCTCGTTGAAGCACGGCACGACGATCTGCGCTGCGGCCATCCCTCCCCCGATCGGGCGCGCCGGGACAGCGTAGCGGGCTATCCTAGGCGGGCCATGGCGAACTACGACATGCGAATCACGAGCCTCGACGAGCTGCGCGCGCTGATCGACGAGCCGCACCCGGTGACTCGGCAGAAGGTCTTCGACGCGCTCGACGACCAGATGCAGGCGTTCATCGCGCGCGCCCCGTTTCTGGTGCTCGCCACCGCCGGCGCCGACGGCCGGCTCGAAGTCTCGCCCAAAGGCGACGCGCCGGGCTTCGTGAAGGTCGAGGACGAGCGCACCCTGCTCGTGCCGGACCGCAAGGGCAACAAGCTCCTGTTCGGGCTACAGAACGTGCTCGCGAACCCGCAGGTCTCCCTGATCTTCCTGGTTCCGGCCACCGACGAGACGCTTCGGGTCAGTGGCCGCGCCGAGCTGTACCGCGACCCGGCGCTCCTGGAGCTCTTGGCAACGCGCGGGCAGCCGGCGCTCGTGGCGCTGCGCGTGCGCATCGAACGCTGCTTCTTCCACTGCGCGCGCGCCTTCCTGCGCGCGAGTCTGTGGGATCCGGCGAGCTGGCCGGAGCCGGGCCGGGTGTCGTTCGGCCGGCAGATGGCGCCCAAGCTGGGCGGCGGCGACGCCCTGGCCGCGCAGATCGACCGGGCCGTCGACGAGGGCCGGGGCGACCTGTAAGCGCCCGACGCTGCTCGGTGTCGGGGCAGCGGCTGCACGCAATTCGAGCGCGGATGCGTGGCCAGGGTGCCCGCGCGACCAGCGAAACCGTGCGCCACGCCTCGCGCCGCGCCAACGGACCGGGCACGCCGCTTGCGAGAAACGCCGGCAAAAGGGGAGTCAGCGCGTGGTCCGAGTCGCAGCGATCATCAAGCCCTTCAAGCTCGACGAGCTGAAGGCGTCGCTCAACGAGATCGGCGTCGAGGGCATGACCGTATCCGAGGTGAAGGGCTTCGGTCAGCAGAAGGGACACACCGAGCTCTACCGCGGATCGGAGTACGTGGTCGACTTTCTCCCCAAGCTCAAGGTCGAGCTCGTGATTCGCGACGACGCCCTGGTGAAGGTCACCAGCGCCATCGTCGACGCCTGCCGGACGGGCAAGTTCGGCGACGGCAAGATCTTCGTGACTCCGGTCGTCGAGGCCGTGCGCATCCGCACCGGCGAACACGGCGACGAGGCGCTCTCGTGACTCCGCCGGGTTAGGCGGGGGCCGGAACGGCCCGGCCGCGGAACGAGAGGCATCCGCGCCTGGGACGCTCCGGAAGCTCCCGCTCACCGCGACATCGAGCTGGCCCTCCTTGTCGTGGCGAGCGGGAGCCATCGCCGCCCGCCCCCGAAACCGTCCGCCGAGGTTACTCTTGCTCGCAGGAGGCCCGGCCATGAAGTGGGAAGGCGAACGCGAGTCGGACCAGGTCGAGGATCGCCGCGGCATGAGCATCGGACGCGGCGGCGCGGTGATCGGCGGCGGCGGCCTGCTCTTGATCCTGTTGTTCTCGGCGCTCACGGGCACCGACCCGCGCCAGGTGCTCGAGATCGCACAGGGCGTGTCCGACGTGGCCTCGGGCCCGGGCCAGGGCGAGGCGGGCAAGATGGGCGCGCCCAGCGACGAGGGCGGGAAGTTCGCGTCGGTCGTGCTCGCGTCGACCGAGGACGTGTGGGGCGAGATCTTCTCGGAGCACGGCAAGCGCTACCAGCCGCCGCGGCTCGTGCTGTTCAGCGACATGGTCCAGTCGGCGTGCGGCACGGCGCAGTCGGCCGTGGGACCGTTCTACTGCCCCAACGACTCACAGGTGTATCTCGATCTCTCGTTCTTCCACGAGCTCGAGCGCCGCTTCGGCGCGCCCGGCGACTTCGCGCGCGCCTACGTGATCGCGCACGAAGTGGGTCACCACGTGCAGAACCTGCTCGGCATCGCCGAGAAGGTCTCGGCCGCGCAGTCGCGTGGCTCGCGCACCGACGCCAACGAGCTCTCCGTGCGCATGGAGCTGCAGGCCGACTGTCTCGCGGGCGTGTGGGGCAAGCGCGCGAACCAGGAGCGCAAGTGGCTCGAGCCGGGTGACGTCGAGGCGGGGCTCGCCGCTGCGGCGGCGATCGGCGACGACACGCTGCAGCGCCAGGCGGGCGGCGCCGTTGCGCCCGAGAGCTGGACGCACGGCTCCTCGGCCATGCGCGTGAAGTGGCTCAAGGCGGGCCTCGAGAGCGGCGACCTGAACGCCTGCGACACCTTCGGCAGCGACAGCCTGCTCTAGCCCGGTCCCGGGCGAACGCAGCTCAGTCGTATCTCGGCGACGACGCCTTCATGAAGCGCAGCAGCATGCGCATGGAGGCCACGTCGCGTCCCTGCTCGTCCTTCGCGAGCGAGTCGAACCACAGATACTCGGTCTTCGGGCTCTGGCCCAGGGCCAGCACGCGTCCGCTCACGGTGTAGGTCGCATCGAGCAGGATCGGGCCCGCCAGGTGCGCGACCTCGATGGCCCCGAACAGACCCACTGCCTTGCCGGTGTGCTCGCGCAGCGCGCGCGTCGGCGGCGCCCAGAGCAGCTCGACCGCAGCGGAGGGCGCGGCGATCGGGCCACCCCACGGCGACGGCCCCGTGTACCAGTCGAGCGGCCCGCTGCACAGCCCGCGCGCGATGCGCTGCGCCTGGCGTTCGCTCCCGAGCCGCACCTTCTCGACGCCGAGCTCCCCGCCCGGCGCGAGCGCGGCGAGGATGCGCAGCTCGCCCGGGGCGCTGCCGCGCAGGTCGCGCGTGCGCAGCGCCGAGCGCGAGTGATCGCCCAGCGACGCCGTGCCCTCGCATACCTCGAGCCCGTCTTCCCGTCGCATCGCGACACCGATCTGTGTTGCTCCGTCCGCGGGCTCGTCGGCGTAGGCGCGCACGCGCTCGCGGTCGACGGTGGCGTTCTGGAAGTACAGCGAGAGCGCCCCGCTCTCGAAGAAGCGCGGGCCGAAGATGCGCAGCAGGAGCGGCGGGAACTGGTCCATGTGCACGCTGCCCGCGACCGTTCCGCCGCGGAAGCCGAGCTTCGAGGCGGTGGCGTCGTCGTGGATGCTGCCCTTCTGGTCCAGCGCGCCGTTGCGTGCCGCGCGAAGCTCACTCTCGAGGGTGGCCATGAGCGGATCCTACACCCGGCGCGGTATCCTGGGTCCATGGAGAAACTCGACCACCCGGTCTTCGACTGCGACAACCACTACTACGAGGCGCTCGACGCGTTCACCCGCCACCTCGACCCGCGGCTCGGACCCCGCTGCGTGCAGTGGGCCGAGATCGGCGGGCGCAAGTACCACGTGGTGGGCGGCGTGGTCTCGCACGCCGTCACCAACCCGACCTTCAACCCGATCGCCAAGCCCGGAGCGATGCACGAGTACTTCCGCGGCAACCCGAACGGCAAGTCACCGATCGAGTTCCTGCGCGAACGCGAGCCCATTCCGGCGGCGTACCGCGAGCGCGACGCGCGTATCTCCGTGATGGACCGCCAGGGCCTGGAGTCGGTCTGGCTGTTTCCGACGCTCGGGGTGCTGTACGAAGAGCTGTTGAAGCGCGACACGGAGGCGGTCGCACTCACCTTCCGCGCCTTCAACCAGTGGCTCGACGAGGACTGGGGTGTGAGCTACCGCGACCGCATCTTCGCCGCACCGTACATCCCGATGTGCAGCCCGGAGATGGCGCTGCGCGAGCTCGAGTGGTCGCTCGCGCGCGGCGCGCGCGTGGTGTGCATGCGGCCCGCGCCGGCCTGGACCGCGAACGGTCCGCGCTCGCCGGCCGACTCACTCTTCGACGGCTTCTGGGCGCGCGTGAACGAGGCAGGAATCACGGTCGTGGTCCACGCGGGAGACAGCGGCTACAGCTCGAACGGCTATGCGCGCGACGGCTTCGGCGCCAGCTTCGACGGCGGCGGCTGGAAGCCCTCGATCAAGTCGTTCAACATCGAGCGCGCCGCGCACGACTTCCTGATCACGCTGGTGTTCGAGAAGCTCTTCGACCGCTTCCCGAACCTGCGCATCGCGTCGGTCGAGAACGGCTCCGACTATCTCGCCGACCTGTTCAAGAAGCTGCGCCAGACCGCGAAGAAGACGCCCGGCTACTTCAAGGAGGACCCGGGCGAGACCTTCCGGCGCCACGTCTGGATCAACCCGTTCTGGGAGGACGACGTGAACGAGATCAGCGCGCTGATGGGCCCCGAGCGCGTGATCTTCGGCAGTGACTGGCCGCACATCGAGGGCATGCCGCAGCCGCTCGACTACCTCGCCGAGCTCGAGAAGTTCGACCCGGCCGCGAAGCGGCGCATCCTGCGCGAGAACACGCGTGAGCTGAACACGCTGCGCCCGGTGTGAGCGTGCGCGGGGCGTGCGTCCTGTGCGCGCTGCTCCTGGCCATGGGCTGCACGCGCGGACCCGGGAAGGACACGGGCTACTACAGCACGAACGCCCTGCCCCAGGACGTGCCGGGCTGGGTTCCGAAACGCAACCTCGAGCAGCTCGTACACGACACCGGAGTCATGACCGACCGCATCGCGGCCCACAACGCGCAGCTCGCGAGCGGCGAGGAGCGCGAGGCGATCTACCGAGACTGGCGCGAGCTGCTGCTCGACGCGCGCGTCGTCGCCCGGCCCGCGGACGGCTTCATGGTCCGCATGTGGGTCCTCGGGGAGCTCTATCGGCTCGGTCACAAGCTCGGGCTGTACGGGGCAGCGGAGCTCGCGGACGACAATCTGTCCGCCTGCGTCGCGCAGTTTCCGACCTCGGTGCCGTGCAACGGCTCTCTCGCCCTGCTCTACCTGAGCGTGAAGGCGACGCCGGCCCGGCTCGCCCGCACCGAGGCCAGCCTCGACGTCCTGCGCCATGCGCCGCAGCCCGCGGTCGTCGAGATTGCGTTCGTGGAGACCGTGTATCTGCGCGTGGCCCAGCGCGACGCAGCGGGAGCGCGCGTGGCGATCGACGAGTATCTCGCGAGCTACCCGCAGGGCGAGTACGCCTCGCAGCTCGCGAGCTTCCGCCCCGAGGTCGACGAGGCGGTCCAGCACGTGGCCGAGCGGGAGCAGGAGCCTTGAGCGTGCCCCAGGCGCGCCGTGCGCAGCTCTACGGCCTGGGCACGTCCGTCTACGCGGAGCGCGGCGGGAAGATCCTCTTGCTCAAGCGCGCGACCGGCGAGGCGACCGGCACCTGGTACACGCCTGGCGGCGGGCTCGATCCCGGGGAGGAGCCCGCCGAGTGCGCGCGGCGCGAGCTCTTCGAGGAGACCGGACTCACTCCGTCGGGACCGCTCGAGCTGGTGGGGCTGATCCCGATGGCCTTCTACGGCGTGCAGGGCTTCGTGATCGCCTACGCCTGCCCGTGTCTCGAGGGCGAGCCGAAGCTCTCGCACGAGCACAGCGCCGCGCGCTGGCTCGACCCGGCCGAGTATCGGGAGCGCTACCTCTCGGACGCGGTCATCGCGCGCTTCGAGAGCACGGACCCTCGCACCGCCCGTCTGATCGCCGCCGTGCGGCGCTCGATCGACGAGTATCTCGCCTGGCGGACGGCGCGGAAATGACTCAGGCGGCGCCGTGGCGCAAGAGCCGCCCCGGCGTCGCACCCGTGCACTTCCCGTCCTCGAAGGTGACTTCGCCGTTCACCAGCGTGTAGTGATAGCCCGCGGCGCGCTGGATGCGGCGCCATTCGCCGCCGGGGAAGTCGTGCGCGATCTCCGAGTCCCACCAGCTCGGCAGCCGCTCGAGCCGGGCCAGGTCGTACACCACCACGTCGGCGGGCCAGCCCACGGCGAGCGCGCCCCGGTCGCGGAAGCCGGCCGCGCGCGCCGGGAGATAGGAGAGCTTGTAGTGCGCTTCTTCCAGCGTGAGCCGCTTCTCGTCGCGCACCAGCCACGCCAGGGTATCGGTCGTGTACGAGCCCGAGGTCAGGAACTTGGTGTGCGCACCGCCGTCGGACACGCCGGGAATCACGTAGGGTGACGCGAGCAGCTCGCCCACGTATTGCGCGTTGTCGCTGGTGGCGCTCTTGGTGAGGAAGCCCGCCGTCAGGTCACTCGCCAGCGAGAGCTGCACCGCGGCCTCGACCGGGTGCACTCCCAGCTTCGCCGCGATCTGGCCGACCGTGAGCCCGATGTACGCGTCGAGCTCCGGCGCGTTCTTCGCGCCCTCGAACACGTGCTCCGACACGGGCCCGCCCAGGATCGGCGTCTGGAGCTGGCCGCCGTCGTGCTCGGCCGCCATCTGCCGCACGAGCTCCGGGTCGGCGAGCTTCCGCTTCTTCTCGTCGTGACTGCCGGTGAGTGCGCGGTTCCAGGCGGGCCCGGAGTCGAACAGGTTCCAGTCCTCGAAGGTGAAGCGGAACGGGGCGCGGATCGAGTTGGCCTGGCCGAACATCGGGATGCCGCGCGCGTGACAGCTCTCGAGCCACGCCACGAACATCTTGTGCACCCATTCCATGCCGTTGACCGCGAGCACCACGTTGAACAGCACGGGGCGGCCCGACGCGAGCGCGACGTCCTCGCACAGCTTCAGGTCCTTCTGCAGCTCGCCGGTGGCGTTGGTGAGCTGGATGAAGCCCTCTCCGCGCTTGCCCAGGGCGCTCGCGAACGCCAGCAAGTCGGACTCGCTCATGGTGTCGGTCACCATGGGCGTGCCGTCGTAGTCGGCCTGGATCGAGTGCGCGCCCGTGCGCTGCGCCGACCAGCCGCACGCCCCGGCGTCGAGTGACTCGTCGAGCAGCGCGAGCATGCGCGCCATCTCGTCCGGCGTGGCCGGGCGGCGCTTGGCCTCGTCGAGACCCATGGCGTAGACCATGAGCGGCGCGAGCGGCAGGTAGCTGAGACAGTTCACGCCCTTCGGGATGCGTTCGAGCGTGTTCAGCCACTGCGGGAACGTCTCCCAGTCCCACAGCATGCCCTCGCGCATGGAGACCATGGGGATGGCCTCGAGCCGCGACATGGTGAGCATGGCGCGCTCGCGCTCGGCCGCGCGCACCGGCGCGAAGCCGAAGCCGCAGTTCCCGAGCGCAACCGAAGTGACTCCGTGCCAGCCCGAGATCGTGCACCACGGGTCCCACTGGATCTGCGCGTCGTAGTGGGTGTGCAGGTCGACGAAGCCCGGCGCGACGATCAGCCCATCCGCGTCGAGCACGCGCTTGGCGCGCGACTTCGCGATGCGCCCGATCTCGGCGATCCGTCCCGCGCGCATGCCGACGTCGGCGCGGAACGCGGGGAAGCGCGTGCCGTCGACGACCGTGCCACCGGAGATCACCAGATCGAGGTCCGCCAAGCCGTGCCCTCCCGTGAACGCGATTCTAGCGCGGCGCGGGCTCGAGAATGGCGAGCAGCGCGTCGGCGCTCGCGGGCTCTTCCACGCGCGATACACGCAGGTCGTCGAGCACGAGCACCGTGGGCCGGCCCTCGACCACCGGGAAGTCCGCGGTGCGCGTTCCGTCCTCGTCGACCAGGATCCGGTACGGCTTGCGGCGCAGGCCGGGCAGCGCGAACCAGCGGCGCACGAACGACGACATGCCCGCGAGGTCGACCACGTACACCGATCGGTTTCGCTCGAAGAGCGTGGGGCCGGCCTTCGCGATCGCGTCCTTGACCACCTGGCCAGCAGCCATGTCGCGCGAGAAGACGATCGCGCGCAGCGAGCCATCGAGCGGGTGGACCACCCCGTTCTGGTCGGGCAGCTCGAGCGGCGGGACGCGCGCGTCGACCGCCAGGCCGAGCAGCGCGAGCCCGAGCAGGAGTGACTTCACGGCGTGAGGATCACCTTGCCGGTGGTCGCGCGCCCCTCGAGCGCGCGGTGCGCGGCAGCGGCGTCGGCGAGCGGGAAGCGCGCGCCGATGCGCACGTCGAGCTCGCCCGCCGCCACCGCGCCCAACACCTCGCCGGCGCGCAGCTCGAGCTCGGACCGGTCGGCCGTATAGTGCGCGAGCGACGGCCGCGTGATGAAGAGTGAGCCCAGGTCGTTGAGCTGGCGCAGCTCGAATGCGGGCACGGGCCCGCTCGACTGACCGTACAGCACCAGCATGCCGCGCGGCCGCAGCGCGCGCAGGCTGCCCTCGAAGGTGGTGCGGCCGACCGCGTCGTAGACCACGTCGACCCCTCGCCCGCTGGTGATGCGCCGCGCGATCGCCGTGAAGTCGGCCTCGGTGTAGCGGATCACGTGGTCGGCGCCGGCCTCGCGCGCGAGCTTCTCCTTGTCGGGCGTGGAGCAGGTCGCGATCACCTGGGCGCCGAGTGAGTGGATCATCTGCACGAGCAAGAGCCCCACGCCGCCGGCGGCCGCGTGCACGAGCGCCGTGTCGCCCTTCTTCACCGGGAAAGTCGAGCGGCACAGATAGTGCGCGGTCATGCCCTGCAGCATGGCTGCGGCCGCCACGTCGTCGGCGATCCCGGCCGGCACCCGCACCAGCCGATCTGCGGGCGCGTTCACCAGCTCGGCGTAGGAGCCCGGCGCAGAGGCCCAGGCCACGCGGTCGCCCGCGGCGATGCCGCTGACTCCCGGCCCGACTGATTCGACCGTGCCTGCGCCCTCGAGCCCCGACACGAACGGCAGCGGCCGCGGGTACAGCCCCGTGCGGAAATACACGTCGATGTAGTTCACGCCGGCCGCGCGCACGCGCACCCGGGCGTGGCCGGGGCCCGGCGGCCCCAGATCCTGATCGCGCAGCTCCAGCACCTCGGGCCCACCGGTCTTCGAGACGACGATCGCCTTCATGACATGAGTCTACGCGGCGGGAGTAGCATCGTCCGAAGGCGTGGGTAGGGTGCCCACGCCGTTCATCGGGACGAAGGCGTGGGTAGGGTGCCCACGCCGTCCATAGGAACGGAGGAGAGAGGCATGAAGCGAATCGTGGTGGGCATCCTGGCGAGTGCGGTCCTGGCGGCTTCGGCCGTGCACGCGGCCGACATGAAGACCTACCAGGTCACCGGCCCCGTGGTCTCGGTGACCGACGACTCGATCGTCGTCAAGAAGGGGAAGGACGACTGGACGCTCGCCAAGGACTCTGCGACCAAGGGCCCGGCGGTGAAGCCCGGCGACAAGGTCACGATCCACTACAAGATGACCGCGACCGACATCGAGCTGAAGAAGAAATGAGCGTGGGCGCTCAGCGGGGCTGCAGCGCCGCGAGTCTCTCGCTCGCGGTGAAGTAGCCCTCGACGAGGTCGTAGATCACCTCGCGACAGGAGCGCACCTCGCGCATCAGCCCCACGGTCTGACCGACGGGGTTGAACGCCACGCGCTGGGTCTGTCCGGCGCCCGCGTAGCGCGAGGTGCGCGCGATCGCGTCCATGGTGACCATCCCCTGCAGCGGCATGCCCAGGGGCTTGGGTGACTCGGGCTTCTCCCAGGCTTCGGTCCACTCGTTGCGCAGCATGCGGCAAGGCTTGCCGGTGAACGAGCGCGAGCGGACCGTGTCCTCGCTCGACGCGCGCAGGAGTGAGTCGATCTGCGCCGGCTCGGCTTCGGCCTCCTCGACCGTGAGCCACAGCGACCCGGTCCACACGCCCTGGGCGCCCAGCGCCAGCGCGGCGGCGATCTGCGCGCCGGTGCCGATCCCGCCCGCCGCCAGCACCGGCGTGGGAGACACCGCCTCGATCACCTGCGGCCAGAGCACGAGGCTGCCGATCTCGCCGGTGTGACCGCCGCCCTCGGTGCCCTGCGCGATCACGATGTCGACGCCCGCTTCGCGGTGGCGGCGCGCCTGGTGCACCCGGCCGCACAGCGCCGCCACCAGCCGCCCCGTGCCCTGCACCTGCAGGATGACTTCCTTGGGCGGCGTGCCCAGCGCATTCGCGATCAGGCGCACGCGCTCGTGCTTCAGCGCGACCTCGATCTGCGGCGCGGCCGTCGCCTCGGTCCAGCCCAGGAGCTCGCGCGCGCGGTTCTCGGGCGGCAGCTCGGGCACGCCGTGGTCGGCCAGTAGCTTGGCCGCGAACTCGCGGTGCACGAGCGGGATCTGCGCCCGCAGCATGTCTTCGAGCTTCGCTGGATCGATCTCGCCCATGCCCTCGTATTTCTGGGGGATCACGAGATCGACGCCGTACGGCTTGCTGCCCACGTGCTCGTCGATCCAGCGGCACTCGACCTCGAGCTGCTCGGGCGTGAAGCCCACCGCGCCCAGCACGCCGAAGCCGCCGGCCTGCGAGACTGCGGCCACCACGTCGCGGCAGTGGCTGAAGGCGAAGATGGGAAACTCGATGCCCAGTCGGTCGCAGAGCTCGGTACGCATGGATCCTCCGTGGACGCGGATTGTACCGCTAGGATTTAGAACATGTTCACTCTTGCGGCGCTGATCTCGGCGGCGGCCTGGATCTACCTGGTGTTCGCCCGCCAGGGCTTCTGGCTGTGCGATCAGCGCCTCGACCGGGAATACGCTCCCGAGGCCTGGCCGGACGTGGTGGCCGTGGTCCCGGCCCGGAACGAGGTCGACGTGCTACCGCAGAGCCTGGGCTCGCTCCTGGACCAGGAATACCCGGGGCGGTTTCGCGTGGTGCTGGTCGACGACGAGAGCACGGACGGCACCGCGAGCGTCGCGCACGACGTGGCCCGGGCGCGCCCGAACGGCGCGCGGCTCGAGGTGGTGCGCACCGAGGCGCGCCCCGCGGGCTGGGTGGGCAAGATGTGGGCGCTGCACTCCGGGGTGACTGCCGGCGAGAAGGAAGGCGTGCCCCCCTGGTGGTGGCTCACCGACGCCGACGTGGCGCACGCGCCCGACTCACTCGCGCGTCTGGTCGCCAAGGGCGAGGCCGAGTCACTGGACCTGGTGTCGCTGATGGTGAAACTCGACCGCGCGCACGGCTGGAACGCACTGCTCGTGCCCGCGTTCGTGTACTTCTTCCAGCAGCTCTACCCGTTCCCGGCGGTGAACGATCCGCGCTCGCCGGTGGCCGCGGCGGCGGGTGGCTCGGTGCTGGTGCGCAGCGGCGCGCTGGCGCGCGTGGGCGGGATCGAGGCGCTGCGCGGCGAGGTGATCGACGATTGCGCCCTCGGTCGCGCGATCAAGCGCGGCGGACGCATCTGGCTCGGTCTGGCCGAGCGCGAGGAGTCCGTGCGCCCGTACTCCGGGCTCGACGACGTGTGGAACATGGTCGCGCGCAGCGCCTACACGCAGCTCCAGCACTCACGCGCGCTGCTCGCCGGTACGCTCGCGGGGCTTCTGCTCCTGTATCTCGTGCCGGTGCTCGCGGTGCTCGGCGGGCTGTTCGCGGGTGGCTCGGCAGCGGCGATGTTCGGCGCCGCGGCCTGGATGCTGCAGGCGGCATCGTTCGTGCCCACGCTCGCGCTGTACAAGCGCTCGCCCTGGCTCGCGCTCGCGCTGCCCGCGGCAGGCGTGCTCTACGCCGCCATGACCTTCGACTCGGCGCAGAGACACTGGCGCAACGAGGGCGCCACCTGGAAGGGGCGCTCGGGTGCGGGCGCCGCGTGACTCAGGGTCTGGCTTCGAGCACCAGATTGAACGGGGTCTCCGTCGCTCTGCGAATCCGGGTGAATCCCGCCTGCGTCAGCACCTCGCGCAGCCGTTTCTCGCCGGCTTGCGCCCCGAGCGCCGCGCCCACCTCCTGCGCCAGCGACGCCTGGGTGCACACCAGCGTCGACACCGAGTAGAACAGGCGGCCCAGCGGATGCAGGTTCTCGTGCACGTGGTCGCCCGCGCGTGGCTCGACCAGCATCCACGTTCCGTCGGCGCCCAGTGACTCGCGCACGTGTGCGGCGGCCCCGACCGGATCGCCCATGTCGTGCAGACAGTCGAAGAACGCGACCAGGTCGTAGCTGCCGGGATAGGCCTTCGCGCTCGAGACCTCGAAGCGGACGCGGTCCGAGACGCCGGCCTCCCGCGCGCGCTCGCGCGCCTTCTCGATCGAGGGCGTGTGATAGTCGAAGCCCACGAACGTCGAGCGCGGGAATGCGCGCGCGAGCAGGATGGTCGAGGTGCCCCAGCCGCAGCCCACGTCGGCGACGCGCCCGCCTCGTTCCAGCTTCTGCTTCACGCCGTCCAAGGCGGGAATCCAGGACGAGACCAGGTTCACGTTGTAGCCCGGCCGGAAGAAGCGCTCGGTACCGGCGAAGAGATCGGGGTCGTGCTCGTGCCAGCCGACGCCCTTCCCGGTGCGGAATGCCTCGAGCACCTTGGGCGCCGCCCGGGTCGCCGCAGTGAGTCCCTGGAATCCGCCCAGCACGCACGCCGGGCTGTCTTCCTGCGTCAGCGCCACCGCGTGCTCGTCGGAGAGCGAGTAACGGCCGGTCTTCGCGTCGTAGTCGACATAGCCGGCGGCAGCCTGCGCGGCGAGCCACTCGCGCACCGAGCGCTCGTTCGTGTTCGTGCGCCGCGCCAGCTCGTCCGAGCTGATCGGACCTGCTCCAGCCATCGCGCGGTAGAGGCCGAGCTTGTCGCCGATCACCACCAACGACGCGGTCAAGGCCGCGCCGAGATCCCCGAGTGCCTTGTTGACGAATGCCTCGAGCTTGTTCGTGTCCACGGCGGCCTCCTTGGGACTTCCCGAGCGGACATCGTACGCCCCGCCGGGAACGCGCGGCTAGCGCCAGCTGCCGCCGATCGCCTTCACGAGCTGGAGCGACGCGTCGAGTCTCTGCTCGCTGATCTGCGCGGACTGCAGCTCGAGGTTCAGGTGCGTGGCCTCGGCGACCGCGACCTGGAGATAGTCGGCGATGCCCCGGTCGTACTGCGCGCGCGCGACGGCAGCCGCGCGGCCCGAAGCCTCCACCGCGTCGCGCACGGCGGCGTCCTGGTCGGCGCGCAGGCGCACGCCCGCCAGGGCGTCTTCCACGTCGCGGAAGGCGCCGAGCACGGTGCCGCGGTAGAGCTGCACCGACTCGGCCCAGCGCGCCTCGGCGGCGGACAGGTTGGCGCGCAGCCTGCCGCCTTCGAAGATCGGCACGTGGATGCTCGGGCCGATCTCCCAGAGCCGGCTCTCCCAGTTCACCACGTCGCTGAAGCTCGCGCTCTCCCATCCGGCCGCACCGGTGAGTCGCACCTGGGGGAAGAGGAGCGCCTTGGCGACACCGATCTCGGCGTTGGCCGCGGCCAGCCGGTACTCGGCCTCGACCACGTCGGGACGGTGCTGGAGCAGATCCGAAGGCACGCCCGCGGGCACTTCGGGGGCGACCGTGTCGAGCGGGCGCACGGGGACCGCGAAGCTGGGTGCAGGCCGGCCGACCAGCACGGCGAGCGCGTGCTCGGTCTCGGCCCGCAGGCGAGTCACGTCGGCCTGTTGGCCGACGGTCGAGGCGAGCTGAGTTTCCGCCTGTGCCACGTCGAGGTCGCTCACCAGCCCCGCCTTGCGCCGCGCGGAGACCACGCGCACCTGCTCCTCGAATACGTCGCGGCTGCGCTCGAGCACGGCGGCCTGCGCGTCGAGTGACCGGATGGCGAAGTATTCCGCCGCGACCTGGGCCGCGAGCGCGAGCCACACGGCTTCGTAGTCGCGCTCGCTCGCGTAGGCGCTGGCGGTCGCGGATTCGAAGTTGCGACGCACCCGGCCGAACACGTCGATCTCGTAGGAGAGGTCGAAGGGGACGTCGACGTCTTCGAAGTGACCCAGCCGCGGCGCCGGCTGACGGTTCAGCGACACTCGCCCCACCGTGTACGACGGGTCGAGCGTGAGCGTGGGGAAGAAATCCGCACGGGCGATGCGCGCCGTGGCACGCGCCTCGTCGATGCGGGCGATCGCGGCCTGGACCTCGGTGTTCGAGACTCGCGCCTGCTCCTCGAGCGCGACGAGCTCGGGATCACTGAACAGCTTCCACCACTCGGCTTCGAGCGCCGGCGCGCCCGCGGCAGCGGGCTCGTGGTACGCGTCGGGCACGTCGAGCGCGGGGCGCTGGTAGTCGGGGCCGACCGCGCAGCCGCACAGCCAGGCGCCGACCGCGGCAGCAGCCCATATGACTCGCGGAGCTCGTCTCATGACTTGGGCGGCGCCTGTACTGCTTCGACCTTCTGACCTTCGAAGTACGCCGCCGAGGGCGTGGTGACCACCCGCTCGTCGCCCGCGATGCCCGACCCGATCTCGATCTCGTCGCCGAAATCGCGGCCCAGGATCACCGGCCGGAACCGCAGCGTGTTCTCGCCGTCGACCAGCGCCAGGCGCGTGCCGGAGCCATCGAACAGCACGGCGCTCGCGGGCACGCGCCAGCGCGGCCCGACGCGCTCGCCGACCAGCTCGACCTGGAGATACATGCCGGCCTTGAGCGCGTTGTCGTCGTTGGCGATGTCGATCTCGGTCTGCATGGTGCGCGTGACCGGATCGAGCGCGCCCGCGGTGCGCGCCACCGTGCCCGTGAACTCGCGCCCGGCGAGCGTGCGCGAGCGGATCTTCACCGGCTGCCCGACCTTGAGCTCGTCGACGAACGCCTGCGGCACGGCGATGTACACGCGCAGCGTCGAGCTCTGTGCGAGCGTGAACAGCGGCGTGGTGGAAGACGCGCTGCCCGCCGTGATCAACGCCCCCACGTCGACGTTGCGCTCGGTGACCACGCCGTCGAACGGTGCAGTGACTCGCTCGAAGCGCTGCTGCTCGGCCAGCCCGGCCACGGTGGCGCTCTGCGCCTTCACGGTCGCCTCGGCGGTGCTCACCGCGGTGCGGCGCTGGTCGAGGTCCTCTTTGGCGATCGCGCCGTCCTTGTCCGCCTCCTCGAAGCGGCGGTAGGTGCTGCGCGCCAGCTCCAGGTCGGCGCGCGCGCGCACCAGCGCGGCCTCGGCCTGCGCGAGCTGCTGGTCGAGCTCGGGCGCGCTGATCACCGCCAGGAGCTGACCCGCCTTCACCGTGTCGCCGATGTCGACCAGGCGCTGGTCGAGATAGCCGTTCAAGCGCGCGTAGAGGGTGGCCTGCTGGAAGGGCTGCGCGGAGCCGGGCAGCGAGAGCTGTGAGACCGGCGCCTGGCGCGGCGCGGTCACCGCCACGCGCGGCAGCGCGTCTGCGGCCGCCGCCAGGTCGTTGGCGCGCTCCATGCGCGCGCGCACGCGCGGCACGATCCCGGCCACCAACAGGAGCGCGAGCAAGAGCACGCCCGCGGTCAGCGCGGGGTTCGCTCGGGCGCGCGTCGCCGTGCGCCGGAACAGAGAGTCACTCGACGGGGTCAGGGAGTCGCTCACGCATCCTCCAGGGGCTTGGGCGGCTTCTGGCGCAGCAGACTGTAGGCAATGGGCACGAAGAACAGCGTGTAGAGCGTGGCGAGCGTGAGCCCGCCGATCACGGCGCGGCCGAGCGGCGCGTTCTGCTCACCGCCCTCGCCCAGACCGAGCGACATGGGCAGCATGCCGATCACCATGGCCAGCGCGGTCATCAGCACCGGCCGCAGACGCGTGCGTCCCGCGGACAGCGCCGCCGCGCGCGCGTCGAGACCGCGGTGGCGCTCCTGGTTCGCGAAGGTGATGAGCAGGATGCTGTTCGAGGTGGCGACGCCGATCGCCATGATCGCCCCCATGAGAGACGGAACGCTGAGCGTCGTGCCGGTCGCGAACAGCAGCCACAGGATGCCCGCGACCACGCCCGGCAGCGCCATCAAGATGATCGCCGGATCGATCCACGACTGGAAGTTCACGACCATCAGGAAGTAGACCAGCACGATCGCGAACAGGATCCCGAAGCCGAGCCCGGCGAAAGCCTCGTTCATGCTCTGCACCTGGCCGCGCATGGTGATGATGCTGGCCTTGGGGATCTTGCTGCGGAACTCGTCGACCACGCGAGTCACCGCGTCGGCCACCGAGCCCAGGTCCGAGCCCTGCACGTTGGCGAACACGTCGTACACGGGCTGCACGTTGTAGTGATTGAGCGCGACCGGCGTGGTGGTGCGAGACAGCGTGGCCACGCCCGAGAGGATCTGCGGCGTCGACTCACCGCTCGAAGTGACCGGCGTGGCCTGCAGCGCACCGATGCTCGCCATGCGGTGCTGCGGGCTCTGGATCACCACCGGATAGCTCACGCCGTTCTTGGGGTTGAGCCAGAAGTTGGTGCTGGTGCTGCCCGTGCCGGTCAGCGAGATCAACAGGCTGTTGGCCACGTCGCGCACGCTGAGCCCGCTCTCGGCCGCGAGCGAGCGGTCGACGTCGAAGGCCAGGCGCGGGCCGTCGACCACCTGGTGCACGTGCACGTCGACCGCGCCCGGGATCTTGCGCACCTGCTCGGCGATCTCCTGGGCGAACTGGTAGTTGTGCGCCTGCTCCGCGTTGGGGCCGCTGACCTGCACGTCGATCGGCGCGGGCAGGCCGAAGTTCAGGATCTGCCCGACCATGTCCGCGGGCTGCGCGAAGAAGGTGATCTCCGGAAACTCGGAGGGCAGCACCGCGCGCAGCTTCTTCAAGTAGCTCGCGGTCGGCGCGTGGCCCGGCTTGAGTGACACGAGGATCTCGCCCTCGGCGGCGGACACGGTCGCGCTGTCGGTGGTCGCGAGGTTGATGCCGTTGGGCACGCCGATGTTGTCGAGCACCACGCCGAGCTCGTCGGGCGGGATGAGCTGGCGGATCCGGTCCTCGACGCGCTGGAAGTAGCGCTCGGTCTCTTCGAGGCGCGTGCCGGTCGGCCCGCGCAGGTGCAGGCGCAGCGAGCCGGCGTCGACCGTCGGGAAGAAGTCGCGCCCCACGAACGGCACGAGCACGAGCGAGGCGAGCGCGAACGCGCCGAAGCTCAGCGCCACGGTGCGTCGCTCGGTGAGCGCGTGGGTCAGCGCGCGCTCGTAGGTGTGACCGAGCGTCTGGAAGGCGTGGTTCACGCGCTCGTGGGCGCGAGCGGTGAGCTGGTGCACCCGTCCCCCCGGGTCGTGCGCCGCCTCGCGCGCGAGCTCGCCGGGCAGGAGATACAGGACCATGGTGGGGATCAGCGTGCGCGACAGCAGGTACGAGGCCATCATGGCTGCCACCACCGCCAGCGCCAGTGGCGAGAACAGTGACCCGACCACGCCGCCCAGCAGGAACACCGGCACGAACACGATGCAGATCGAGAGCGTCGAGACGAAGGCCGCGGTGGCGATCTGCTGCGCGCCGTCGAGGATCGCCTGCCGCATGGGTTTGTGCTCGGCGAGGTTGCGGTGGATGTTCTCGATCTCGACCGTGGCGTCGTCGACCAGGATGCCCACCGCGAGCGCCATGCCGCCCAGGGTCATGACGTTCAAGGTCTGGTTGAAGGCCTTGAGCACCACGATCGAAGTCAGCACCGACAGCGGGATCGAGGTCGCCACGATCACCGTGCTGCGCGGGCTGCCCAGGAACAGGAGGATCATGAGCGCCGTGAGTCCGGCGGCGATCGCGCCCTCGCGCAGCACATCGCCGATCGCCGCGCGCACGAAGAGTGACTGGTCGAACAACAAGTCGACCTTCAGCGCCGGCGGCATGCCGGCCATGACCCGCGGCATCATGTCCTTCACGCCCTGCACCACCGCCAGCGTCGACGCGCGGCCGCTCTTCTGCACGGACAGCATCACGGCGTGCTTGCCGTCGCGGCGGATCATGTTGGTCTGCGGCGAGAAGCCGTCGTGCACGTGCGCCACGTCGCGCATCTTCACGACCGCGCCGTTCACGGCCTTCACCGGCAGCTCGTCCAGGTCGGCCAGGACCTGGGGGCTGCCGTTCAGCGCCACGTCGTACTCGCGCACCCCCATCTTGGCCGTGCCAGCGGGCAGGATCACGTTCTGCTGGCCGAGCGCGTTCGAGACGTCCTGCGGCGAGAGACCGCGCGCGTACAGCGCGTCCGTGTCCAGGTCGGCCATGATCTGCCGCGACTTGCCGCCGTAGCTGGGCGGGATCGACGCCCCGTTCACCGTGACGAGCTGGGTGCGGATGAAGTTCGAGCCGAGGTCGTTGATCTCCTGGTCCGAGAGCGTGTCACTCGACAGGCTGAGCAACAGCACCGGCACGCTGGCGGCGTTGTACTGCAGGATCAACGGCGGAGTGATTCCCGGCGGGAGCGGCCGGATCAGCGTGTTCGAGATGGCGTTGATCTGCGCCACGCCCGCCTCGGGGCTCGCGCCGGGCTGCAGGAAGACCTTGATCACCGTCACGCCGCGCAGGGTCACTGACTCGATGTGCTGGATGTCGTTGACCGTGGTGGTCGTGGCGCGCTCGACGATCGTGGTGATGCGGTTCTGCATCTCGTCGGGCGCCAGCCCGCCGTAGAACCAGACGGACGACACCACCGGCACGTTGATGCTCGGGAAGATGTCCGTCGGCATGGTGGCGATCGACAGCGTGCCGAGCACCCCGATCAGCATCGCCATGACCACGAACGTGTAGGGCCTGCGGAGCGCGAGACGGACGATCCACATGGTTCAGGAGTCCGACGCTTTCGCTGCGCGCATGTTTCTGGCCCGTTCCGTGCCTCGGAACATGAGAAGGCCCCCATTCTAGAGGCAGACCGGTCCCTGCTGTCATCGGACCCCGGCCCGCCCGAAGCGGTTTACGCGTCCTTCGGGGTCCGGACGCGAACGGACGTCAGTGACTCGAAGCGCTCGCAGATTCCACGCCGGACATCGCCGTCGGCCCAGGGGCTCGGCTTGGACGACCGGCCGCGGCCGGCGAGCTCGGCCGCCTGTTCGCTGCCCTCCTCCATCAGGAAGCGCAGCAGCCGCAGCGCCTCGAACCAACGCATGCGGTCCGGGTCGAGCGGGCGGCGCCGACGGTAGGCCGCGAGGTAGGCGCGGCGCAAGAGCGCCCGCGCGGCGTGCGCCGGAGGGGCGAGCCAGGCCGGCACGCGCAGCGGCCCGTGAGTCAGGAGCGCCCGGGTGGTGGCCACGTCGTACTCCGGCCAGCTGAGGTGCGCACGCGTCCAGTCGATCAGCCCCGTGACCCGGCCGCGCTCGGCCAGCACGTTCAGCGGGTGGAAGTCGCCGTGGCAGATCGCGGGCAGCGCGGGCGGGCCGGGCCGCGCAGCGGCGAGCCACTCGGCGCCGGCGCGCAGGCCCGAGAGAGCGTGTGACTCGATCCGGCCCGTGGTCTCGGCCAGCTCGCCGTCCGCGCTGCGCGCCGCCGGATCGAAGCCGGCGGCGACGAGCGCGCGCTCGAGCGCGCGGGCGTCCAGCGCGTGGAGCCGCGCCTGTGTGTCGGCCAGCCAGCCGGGCACGCGCAGCGCGTCCCGGCTCGCGAGCGCGGAGAGCAGGTTGCCGCCGGCGGCGCGCTCCATGATCAGAAAGGCGCCGCCCAGCGGCTCGGGCTCCTCGACCCAGTGCAGCACGCGCGGCGCGCACGCGCCCAGCGCGGCCACCGTGTTCTGCACCGTGGCCTCGAAGCGCGCGGTGCGGCCCGGTGTCTCGACGCGGAACAGCCGCAGCACGAGCGGGCCGCTCCACTCGTGCGCCGCGCCCGCGAGCCGGAAGGCGTAGATCTGGGTGTCGTAGCCGCCGGAGATCTGGCTCGGTGACTCGACGTAGTCGAGCGCCGGGCTCGCGAGCGCGCGCTGCAGGTGCGACAGGAGCGCGGCGTCGAGCTTCTCCATCAGGCGCCCAGGGCGCGCAGCGAGCGGCGCAGGTTGGCGCGCGCGCGTTGCTCGAGCCGGCCGGCGAACCAGGGCGTGGCGTAGATGGCCGGACGCGCGAGAAAGCTCTCGAGCACCCGTGCCCGCCCGGCGCGGAAGGCGTCTTCGGCGACCCAGTCGTACTCGCGGCGCACCTGGCGTTCGTATTCGTCGAAGCGCGGCTCGTCGGCACCCAGGATCGACAGGTCCACGTCGACCAGGAGCTGCGCGTCCGGACCGGCGGGCAGCGCAGCGTGCCGGGTGGCGAGCACGAGCTCGGCCACGCGCGCGGCGGCCTCGGCCGGCGCACGCGCCGCCTCGAGTGACTCGCGCGCCCAGCGCGCGCTCGCCTCTTCGTTGTCCGAGGCGCGCGTCTCGTACACCGCGTCGTGGAACCACAGGGCGATCCGCACCTCGGCCAGGTGCGGGGCCAGCGACTGGGCTTCGGCCAGGCGCGCGAAGCACTCGTCCAGGTGTTGGAGCGTATGATACGCGCGGTGCGGCTCGCGGTAGCACGCCTCGAGCCGTGCCAAGAGACCCGGCGCGGGAGTCACGCGCAGCGCACGCCACGCGCCGTGCCACGCCTCCAGGGCGCGACTCACGCCACCCTCCGGAGCGCCGACAGACGCACGAACGCGGGGTACGTGAGCGCCGAGCTCACCGCGCACAGCTCGAAGAGCTGCAGGTCCTCGCGCACCACCCGCCCGTGCCGCGCGAACGTCCAGAACACCATCACCACGAGCCCGGCGCACACGAAGACGGCGAGCTCCTGCCAGGCCGGAAGCCGCAGCACCAAGAGCGGCAGTCCGCCCACCAGCACCAGCACGAAGCCGACCGGGTATCCGACCAGGAGCGCGCTCAGCCCCGAGTAGAGATACCCGCCCGCACCGCTCCAGAACGAGATCAGGAACAGCCAGTACACGGCGGCGAAGACCAGCGGCGCGACCACGAACGCGAGCGCGAGCCGGACCGTGCGCATGCCCGGAAGATAGCCGTCGGCCCGGAACCTACCGCCCCTTGAAGGTGGGCGTCCGTTTCTCGACGAACGCCTGTGCGGCCTCGCGGTGGTCTTCGGTGAGTCCCGTGTGCACGTGGTGGGTGGCTTCGAGGTCGAGACACTCCTCGGCGCTCGCGCCTTCCGCCGCGCGGTTCAAGTTCTCCTTCATGTAGCGGAAGGCCACGGTGGCGCCCGAGGCCAGGCGCTGGGCGAGCGCGCGCGTCTCGTCGGCGAGCGCGGCGTCGGGCACGACGCGATTCACCAGGCCCAGTCTCTCGGCGTGCTTGGCGTCGATGCGATCGGAGAGGTAGTAGAGCTCGCGCGCCCGGGCCGAGCCGACCAGGTGGGTCAGGAAGAAGCTGCCGCCGTAGTCGCCGCTGAAGCCGACCTTGGCGAACGCAGTCGTGAGCAGCGCGCTCTCGGCGGCGATCCGGAGGTCGCAGGCCAGCGCCAGCGAGAGACCCGCGCCCGCGGCCGGCCCCGGCAGCGAGGCGATCACCGGCTTGGGCATGCGGTAGAGCCGCCCCGCGGTCTCGCGCTGCGAGAGCCGCTGGCGATGGATGCGCTCGTCGAGCGTGACTCCCGGCCCGCGATTCGCACCTGCGGCCATGCCCTTCACGTCGCCGCCCGAGCAGAACGCGCCGCCTGCACCGGTCAGCACGAGACAGCGCACGTCGCTCGCGGTCTCGGCCTCGCGCAGCGCCGCTGCCATGCCGCGGAACATCTCGTCCGAGAGCGCGTTGCGGCGCTCGGGCCGGTTCATCACGAGGTAGGCCACGCCGTCCTCGACCCGCGCCTGGAGCGTCTCGGTCCCGGTGTCGATCGCGCGCCCGCTCATGCCGCCAGCTCGCTCGCCTTGGCCAGCTCCGCCGGCCCGAGCTTCCACTCGGCGGCGCGCACGTTCTGCTCGATCTGGTCGGGCTTGGTCGCGCCGGCGATCACGCTCGACACGTGCGACTGACTGGCGAGCCAGCCGATCGCGAGCTCGAGCAGCGAGTGACCCGCGTCGGCCGCGAAGGCCGCGAGCTTCTCGACCTTGTCGAAGTTCTTGTCGGACAGCGCCGCCTTGAAGCGCGGCACCGCCAGGCGCGTGCCTTCGGGCGGTGTCTCGTTGCGGCGATACTTGCCCGTCAGCAGCCCGCTGGCCAGCGGGAAGTACGGCAGGATGCCCAGGCCGTAAGCGTTGCAGGCGGGCACGAGCTCGCGCTCCACGTTGCGCTCGATCAGGCTGTACTGGTTCTGCGCGGACACGAACGGTGAGAGACTCGCGTTGCGCGCGATGAACGCCGCTTCCACCACCTGCCAGCCCGCGAAGTTCGAACAGCCCAGATACCGGACCTTGCCCGCGCGCACCAGGTCGTCGAGCGCGCGCAGGGTCTCTTCGATCGGCGTCGCCGCGTCGGGGAAGTGGATCTGGTACAGGTCGATCCAATCCGTGCCCAGCCGCCGCAAGCTGTTCTCGCAGGCCTGCACGATCCAGCGCCGCGAGCCGCCGCGCTTCAGGCCCTCGCCCATCGGCATGCCGAACTTGGTCGCGACGATCACCTCGCCGCGCCGCGCCTCGAGCGCCTTGCCGAGATACTCCTCCGAGACGCCCTGCCCGCCGTACACGTCGGCCGTGTCGAACAGCGTGACTCCCAGATCGAGCGCCTTCGACACCACCGCGCGCGTCTGCGCCAGGTCGCAGCGCATGCCGAAGTTGTTGCAGCCCAGACCGACGACGGACACGCGCAGGCCGGACCGCCCGAGTGTTTTGTGCTCCATGCGCCCATGCTCCGGCCGGGCGCGCCGGGCTGTCAAGCGAGCGGCGTGAAGCGGACCGGCAGACCGTCGCGCGGCTTCGAGATCGGCGCCTGCTGAACCGGCATGCGGTAGCCGTCGGGCACGCTGAAGCGGAAGCGGGTGACCAGGTGGTGCATGACCAGCCGCACCTGTGCCTCGGCGAAGCGCATGCCCAGACACATGTGCGGCCCGCCCCCGAACGGGACCCAGGAGTGAGTATGGCGCTCCTGCTCGGCGCGGCCGGGCGTGAAGCGCGCGGGGTCCCAGGAGAACGGCTCGTTCCACCACTCCACCATGTGGTGGGTATGGATCGGAGACACGACCACCATGCAGCCGGCCGGAATCTCGAAGCCGGCGAACTCGAAGCTCTGGGTGCTGACGCGCGGAATCACGGGCAGCGGCGGGTAGCGGCGCAGCGTCTCGTCCATGGCCCAGCCCAGCGCCTCGAGCCTGCCCAGGTCTTCGAGGCCCGGCTCACCCGTGCCCAGGGCGCGTGACTCCTCGCGCACGCGCTCCTGCCACTCGGGGTGCGTCGCCAGCTCGTACGTGAGCGACGACAGCGTGCTCGTGGTCGTGTCGTGCGCGGCCATCATGAGGAAGATCATGTGGTCGAGCACCTCGGAGTCCTCGAGCGCCTCGCCCTCGGGCGTGCGCGCGCGGCATAGACGGCTGAACATGTCGGGGCCGCCGTCGCCGTGCTTCTTCTCGAGCATGCCGCCCAGGAGCTCGAGCAGATACTTGCGGCCCGCCAGACCGCGCGCGAACTCGCGCCCCAGCCAGGGCAGGCGCACGCGCGACATCGAGGCCGCGACCATGTCCTCGAAGGCGCGGTTCATCGGGCGCGTGGTGGGGCCCAGGTCCATGCCGACGAAGATCGCGGCCGCGATCTCGAGCGTCAGCTGCTTGTAGGCGCGGAACGCGAGCAGCGGCTCGCGCGTGTCGAGTGACTCGAGCCCGCGCTGCACGATCGGGTGCATGCGTTCCACGTACTCGCGCAGCGCGGGACGAGTGAACGCCTCGTGCATGACCTTGCGGTGGTGCTTGTGGTCGGCGCCGTCGCGCAGGAGCAGCCCGTTGGTGAAGATCCGGCCCATGATCTGGTCCCACGGCCGCTTGGCGCTGAAGATCTGGTCGCGGTCCATCAGCACCAGGCGGTTGGCGTCGGGGCCGAACAGGTTCACGAGCTTGAACGGCCCGGAGAGCTGCACCACGACCGGCCCGAATGACTCGTACTGCTCGCGCAGCCCGGACAGCATGTCGACCCGGCCACCGCCGCTCGCCAGCGCGACGCGCAGGCCCTTGAAGAAGCCGAGCTTCGGGATTTCCTGGAACGGTCTCAAAGCACTCACCCCTCGGGCCGCAGTATATCCGGGCACAGCCGCCGAATCCGCTCGATCAGCTCGCGCCGGTCGACGGGCTTGGTCGCGAAGTCGTCGCAGCCTGCCGCCAGGCAGCTCTCGCGCGTGCCCGGCACGGCGTGGGCGGTCAGCGCCACGATCGGCCGCGCGAAGCCGCGCCGCCGCAGCTCGGCGGTGGCGGCGTAGCCGTCCAGCTCGGGCATCTGCATGTCCATCAGCACCACGTCGAAGGGCCGGCCCGTGCGCTCCGCTTCGGCCACGCACGCCAGCGCCGCCCTGCCCTCGGAGGCAGTCACCACGTCGGCGCCGGCGCGCCCCAGGACGTGCGAGATCAGGCGCAGGTTGTCCGGTCCGTCGTCGACCACCAGCACGTGCGCGCGCAGCGAGGCGCGCGAGAACGCCGGTGTCTCGGGCCCGCGCTTGCGCGGGGACCAGGCCGGCGTGTCGGCGGCCGCGATCGGCACGAGCACGCGGAAGGTGCTGCCGTGACCCAGCTCGCTCTCGACCTCGATCCGGCCGCCCAAGAGCTCGGTGAGTCGCTTGCACATCGCGAGCCCCAGGCCCATGCGCTCGCCGGCGTCCGCCTGCGGGCGCCGGCGCAGCCCGGGCTGGAACAGCGAGGCGAGCTTCTCGGGCGGGATGCCGAAGCCCGTGTCGCGCACGCGCAGGTCGAGATACTCACGGCGCTCCTCGCTCGAGACGCCGAGCGAAACGTGGATCCCCCCGCGCGCCGTGAAGGCGAGCGCGTTCTCGAGCAGGTGCAGCGCGATCTGGCGCAGTCGCGCCGGGTCACTCTGCACCGCGCCGGGCACGTGCGGGCGCAGCTCGAGCTCGAGCTCGAGCCCCAGCGCCTGCGCGCGCGGGCGCAGCGGCTCCAGCACGTCGGCGATCAGCTCCGCGGGCGAGAACGCGATGCGCTCGAGCTCGAGCTTGCCCGCCTCGATCTTCGACAGGTCGAGCAGGTCGTTGATCGTCTCCAGGAGCTCGCGCCCGCTGCGCTGGATCGTGGCCAGCGCCTCCACGTGACGCCCAGCGAAGCCGCGCTCGCTCCACTCGTCGCGCAGCACGTCGGCGAAGCCCAGGATCGCGGTCATCGGCGTGCGGATCTCGTGAGTCAGGATGGCCAGGAAGTCACTCTTCGCGCTGCTGGCGCTCTCGGCCTCGTCGCGCGCGCGCTCGAGCTCGGCATTGGCCGACTCGAGCGTGTGCAGCGCCACGTCCTTGGTGCGCTCGTAGACCAGTCCCGCGAACATGATCAGCGTGGAGAGCGTGCCGATGCTGGCGAACCAGTACAGGGCGCGCCACTCCGGCAGCACCCGGTTCTCGAAGTGCAGCCCATGTCTCTCGAGCCACACGATGGTCACCGCCTCGACGAGCACGAGCACCGCCCAGAACGCGGCCCAGCGCCGGCCTGCGAGCGCGATCGCAGACATGGGGATCAACACGTTCCAGAAACTCGGGGGCGAGATCGCGCCGCCCGCGTAGTAGGTCACGATCGCGAACAGCCCGAAGGCGTAGGCCAGCATGGCGTTGCCCGCGATCACCGTCCTGCCGCTCCAGCGCCGCACCAGCGGCACGAGCGCGCACACCGGCCCCGCCGCCAGCACGAGCGGCACGACGTGCAGCGCCACGTCGCGCGGAAACGCGACCCACTCCATGAGCGCGAGAAACGGTACGAACGCCGCGGGCACGAGTGAGAAGCCTGCGACCAGGCCGGCCGAGCGCAGCGCAGCGGGATCGCCGCGCAGGTGCGCCGGCACGAGCGCAAGCTCGAGCCGGTGCAGCCAGGCGTTCAGCCGCGAGTCAAGCACCGCGAGTCACCTCGACGGGCTCGGCCGGGAGCTCGACCCAGAACGTGCTGCCCTCGCCCGGCCGGCTCTGGGCGCCGATCTCGCCCTCGAGCAGCTCTACCAGGTGCTTGCAAATCGAGAGACCCAGCCCGGTGCCTCCGTAGCGCCGCGCGGTCGAGGCGTCGGCCTGCGCGAAGGGCTGGAACAGCCGGGCCATCTGCTCTTCGGAGATGCCGATGCCCGTGTCCGAGATCTCGAAGCGCACGCGCGGGCCCCGGGTCCCCGTGTGACCCGTGACTCGCAGCAGCACGCGCCCGCGGTCGGTGAACTTGAGCGCGTTTCCGATCAGGTTCACGAGCACCTGGCGCAGGCGGCGGGGATCGGTCTCGAACTTCTCGGGCAGCGGCGGCTCGCACTCGACCGCGAGCGACAGGTGTTTGGCCTCGGCGCGGATGCTCATCAGCGCGACCACGTCGGAGACCAGCGCCACCGGGCCGACCGGCACGCGCTCCACGTCGAAGGTGCCGGCGGCGATCTTCGAGAAGTCGAGGATGTCGTTGATGATCTCGAGCAGGTGCTCGCCGTTGCGGCGGATGGTGAGCAGCGTGCCCGCGTAGCCCGCTGGTATGGCGCCCGAGTCACTCTCGCGCAGCAAGAGCTCGGCGTAGCCCAGAATGGCCGTCAGCGGGGTGCGGATCTCGTGGCTCACGTTCGCGAGAAAGTCGCTCTTGCTGCGGTTGGCGGCCTCGGCCGAGTCGCGCGCGCGCTCGAGCGCGGAGTGCGCGCCCAGAAGCGTGCGCAGCGTCTCGTTCTTGGCGCGCTCGTAGATCAGCACGAACACGAGACACAAGAGGCTGATGCTCGAGATGCTGCTCACCCACAGCGGCATGCGCCGGGCGACCGGCAGACGGTTCGGGAACTCGATGCCGTGGAGCTGCAGGCCGAACACCGCCGCGTACTCGAGCAGACACAGCATGAGCCAGGGACCGGCCAGCTTCGGCCCGCCGGTCAGCATGGCCACCAGCGGCAGGATGATCGACCAGTAGATCGAAGACGAGAACGGTCCGCCGAACAACATGGCCAGCGCCGCGAACTCGAGGAACGCGTAGCCGAGCAGGAAGTTCGCGGCCAGCGCCACGTTGCCGGTGCGGCGCAGGGTCAAGAGCGCCGCGCCGGCCGCTGCGTTCGTGCCCAGCACGATCGCCGCCGCCAGGGCGCCGGTCGTGCCCGACAGCGTGCACCAATAGCTCCAGGCGAACGCGAGAGTCATCGGGAACGGGACGAGACACGAGTAGACCGCGGTGCGCGCGCGCCGGTAGATGTCGGGGTCGAGGCGCTGGGCGCGCGGGATGAAGGCGTTCGCCACGCGCAGCCACAGCCGCGCGAGCCGCGGCCCCAGCCGAGACTCACTCGGTATGCGCTCCGCCGCGCTCGCGGGCTCGGGGGTCAAATGTCGCGCGTCATGCGCCACACGATCCGGTCCGGCTCGGGTCGGGTCCAGGTCCACAGGTCGGGAGTCGCGTGCTGGCGGGCCATCTCGTTGATCAGGCCCTCGGTCGACCAGCACAGGACTTCGGGATACTCCTTGGCCTGCAGGGTCTCCATCATCCAGCGCAGCGGGTGCTCCGGGTCCGGCTTCACCTCGATGCGCGAGAAATTCAGGATGCTCGAAGTCAGGGTGATGAGCCGCCGCAGGTCACGGCCGAAGGCCTCGGCGCGGGCCTTCTTGTCGCTCTCACGGCCGAACGAGGTCGACCTGGTGTACTCGAGCTGACTGTACAGCCCGGCTTCGAGCAAGCGCCGCGCGTTCTTCGCGCCGCGCCGCTTGAGATACTCGTTGCTGCCGCCGCCCTCCACGTCGCGCAGCAGCTCGCCCATGCGCGCGTAGCTGCGGATGTCGTACCACTCGAAGGGCTGGATGGGGGACTCGAGGTAGGTCAAATCCTTGGGCTTCAGCCAGCGCGACAGCTCGGACCGCTCGAGCTTGTGCGCCGCGAGGAGCTTGTGGATGTCCTCCACGGCTGCGCAGAACACGGAGCCCTTGATCGAAGGGAGGGTCGGCATGCCGGCGGTTTCCTTCGGTATTTCGATCGGTCACGAGCCGGACAGCCTTGAAGTCTCTCGCCCCCGGAGCTCACCCGGAGTTGCCGGTCCGTGAGCCGGCAACTCTCCCGGCCCGGCCACGGCACTCACTGCGGGAGATCGTCGGGCAGAGCCAGCTTCCCGGCGCTCAGAGTGACTACCGGGCAGTACGGGCCCACGCGCTCGCGTGACCACCAGGCGCCAGAACGGCGCTCTTCGCCCTGTGCCGGCCGGTACTGCCACAGGCTGGTACGGAGATAGCGCGGGGGCCCCTCGGGGAACGGGTCACGTGCGAAGACCGCAGTCACCGGCTGGGAGCCCTCGAGCACGCGCTCGAGGAAGCGGTGGAACCAGGTCTCGTCGGGGCAGCGGCCCAGCGCGGCGAACCACATCTGCCAGTCGACGCGCGGCATGTGCGGGCCGGTGAAGCTCGCTCTGCGCTCCGGGTCGCCGGGCTTCCAGCGGAACTCGTAGTCATGCCAGGTGACGCCGTCGGCGCTGCCCTCGAGCAAAATCTCCGGCCGCTCCGTGGTCATGACCGCGAACAGGCCGTAGGAGTTCACGCTGCGGAACGGCGCCAGCGCCCCCAGCACGGCGCGCAGCGGACCGGGCAGCGACCCGCGCGGCGTGAGTCGCTGCGCGGCCGCGGCGACGGACAGCAGCGCGAGCGCGGCCGCCGCGGCCCGGCGCGCGACGGCGAGCGCGCGGGGTGACTGCCGTGCGGCGCGCGGCGTCCCGAAGCGCCGCAGCGCCCGGTCGTCCAGGAGACATCCGCACAGCGCCAGGGTCAACAGGTTGAAGAAGCCGTAGTTCCCGGTCGCCGCGATCCCGAGCTGCAGCGCGGCGAGCAGCGCCGCGGCGCCGAGCCGCACGCGCCGCGGGCCGAGCATGCCCCAGGGCGCCCCGAGCTCGATCGCGAGCGTGAGTGCGGTCGAGAGCTTCTGGAAGCCCACGGGCAGCGACGCGGCCAGCATGCTGGTGGGCGCGGGCAGAGGCTGGGTCCAGTAGTGATAGGTGAGCGCCGTGAGGTCTCGCCAGGTCGGGTCGCCCGACAGGAGCTTCACCGCGCCCGACAGGAACATCAGCTTGAACAGCAAGAGTCGCGCGAGCCACACGCCCAGCCGCGGCTCGGCCGAAGCCGCGAACAGCGCGACGAAGCCGGCCTCGAGCAGGAGCGCGTCCCACTGGAAGCTCAGGAACGGATCGCCGACCGCCGCGAGCGAGAGATACGCGAGCCAGGCGACGCCGGCAGCCGCGAGCGAGAAACGTCCGGCGACGAGCAAGGCCGCCGCCGCCGCGCCGATCCCACACAGCGCGTGCAGCGCCCAGTCACTCGCGCCGGTCAGCCACAGGAGCGTCGGCAGCTCGAGCGCGGCATGCAGCCCTCCGCCCAGCTCTTCGCGCGCGTAGCCCAGGAGCTCCGACGCGGGCACGATGCCCTGTGAGCCGATCAGCGCGTCGAGCTGAGCGCGCAGCGACAGGAATGCGCTGGCGTAGACGAGCCCCAGCGCGCGCAGGAACAGCGCGGCGACGCGTGCCTCGGCCGCATGACCCGGCGGCTCGGGATCGGGCATCACAACGCCACCAATCTACGCTGCCGTGGTACAAAGGCGCGCGCAGACACCCGAGAAACCGAGGAGACGTTCATGGAGCTTCGCAAGGTGGTCCTGGTCGACGGAGCACGCTCACCCTTCGCGCGCGGAGGCCGCGGAAAGCTGGTCGCGACGCGGCTCGACGAGGCCGGGGCTCAGGTGGTGCGCGCGCTCCTGGCGCGCAACCCCAAGGTGAAGCCGCGCATGATCGAGGACATCGGCCTGGGCAACGTGGCCGGCTCCGGTGAGTTCGTGGGCCTGGGCAGCGTGGCGCGGCTCGCCGGGCTGCCGATGGAAGCTTGCAACTTCGTCACCAACCGGCAGTGCGGCTCGAGCATGGAGACACTCCACCGGGTCGCCACCTCGATCATGGTGGGTGCGACCGACTGCGGGCTGGCGCTGGGCATCGAGCGCATGGGCCGGCAGCTCATGGGCGGCGGACCGCGCGCTACGCCGACCCGGGTCACCAAGCTCAACCCGCGCCTGTTCCAGCTCACTCCCGAGCAGCGCAACATGGCGCCGGACCACGACCAGACCTTCTCGGTGAAGTTCCCCGACTTCATCCTCGATTCGCCGCCGCTGCAGTCCATGACCCAGACCGCGCAGAACGTGGCCGAGTGCTACGGCCTGTCGCGCGCCGAGCTCGACGCCTTCTCGGCCGAGAGTCACCGCAAGTGCGCACGCGCCTACGAGGCCGGTTTCTACAAGGATGAGCTCGTGCCGCTCGAGGTCGAGGAGCCCGTGTTCGACGCCGAGGGCAACTGGGTCGAGGCCGAGACCGGCAAGACCGTGCTGTTCGACAAGGACGAGTGTCTCCGGCCCGACACCACGGCCGAGAAGCTCGCCGGCCTGAACCCGGTGAAGGGCATCGTGAGCTACGGCAAGCAGGAGATCGTGATCACGGCGGGCAACTCCTGCCCCACCAACGACGGCATCTCCGTGGCCCTGCTGATGAGCGAGGACAAGGCGCGCGAGCTGCGGCTCGAGCCACTGGCGCGCATCGTCGGCGTGGGCGTCGCGGGCGTGAAGCCGCAGGTCATGGGCCTCGGGCCGATCCCGTCCACGAAGAGGGCGCTGCGCCACGCGGGCATCGGCGCCGACCAGATCGACCGGGTCGAGTTCAACGAGGCCTTCGCCGCACAAGTGATTCCGTCGCTGCGCGACCTGGGCATCCCCGCCGAGCGCGCGAACGTGAACGGCGGCTCGATCGCCATCGGTCACCCGCTGGGAGCCACCGGCGCACGCCTGGTCACCACGGTCGCGCGCGAGCTGCGCCGCAGCGGCGGCCGCTACGGCCTGGCGACGCAGTGCATCGGCGCGGGCATGGGCATCTCGACCATCATCGAGAGACTCTAGTCCGGCCTAGTTCGTCGACTCACGCACCACGAAGCCGAACAGCGACAGCTGCCGTTTCGCGGGCGTGGTGTCGTCCGCGAACGCGAGGAAGCGGCGGTGGCGGAAGGTCATGTCTCCCGCCGCGTCGGTCGTCTCCTTGCGCTTGTAGACCGGCCACAGGATCGAGAGCCGGCGCGTCACGTCACCGTTGCGGGCAGTCTCGCGCCGGGTCGCGAAGAACGGGTACATGGCCCAGGCGTCCCGGGTCGGTGAGTGCGCGCGCAGGTAGCCCGCGAGCCACAAGCTGGACGAGTCGGCGGTGTGCTGACTCCACAAGAGCGGCGGCACGACCAGCCCGCGCTCGGGCGAGCCACCCCAGGCGAACAGCATGGGGAAGAGCGAGCCCTGCCAGGCGCCGTTGGGGCGCGTGGTCCAGTCACCGATCAAGCCCGCGAAGTAGTGGTTCTGCCGCGCCGTGTCGTGCCAGCCGAACAGCCGCGGGCCGACCACCAGCCAGTCGTCGCTGGCCGACTTCGAGTGCACGAACAGCGGCAGCATGAGCTGCAGCTCGTCGCCCCGGAAGTAGGACGGCGGCACCAGCAAGGCCGTCGACCTCGCGTCGTGGTACGCGAGCGGGAAGATCCAGAACGTATCGGCGTCGGTCGAGAACCAGAACGGCGCCACGCGAGTGATTCGCCCGTCGCGCTCCTTGAAGATCGGCCACAGCACGTGGTGCTCGTGCCCGTCGTCGGTGCGGTAGTACACGGGGAAGACCATCATGAAGTCACCCTCGTGCACGTAGAACGGGTACATGACCGTGGTCGTGCGGTCGGACAGCTCGAGCAGCGGCCACCAATCGACGTCGGCACGGGCGGGCGAGGCGAAAGACAGGGTCACGAGCGCGAAAGCGAAGGCGCACACACTGCGGCGAACGTGGGTCAGGAGTGACACCCCCTCGAACAGTGGATCGTGAGTCGGCGATGAGACGCCGGACGGACCCTGGTCATTCGATCCCGGCCATGTGTCACGTCGTGACTCAACGCGTCGAGCCGCCCCGCGGGCGCGCTTGGCCTCCCGCCCGCCGGGCGTGATAGGGTGCCGGGCATGACTACACCCGAAGTCGGCGATCGCGCACCGGATTTCGAGCTGGCCTCGAATCGCGGGCCCGTGCAGCTCTCGGCCCTCCTGTCCAAGGGCCCCGTGCTGCTGGTCTTCTATCCCGGTGACGACACACCCGTGTGCACGAAACAGCTGTGCGACTACCGCGACAACCTGGGCGTGTTCCAGAAGCTCGGGATCCAGGTCGTGGCGCTGAACCCGCAGAGCGAAGCGTCGCACGGCAAGTTCGCCGAGAAGCACCGCCTGCCCTTCCCCGTGGCCGCGGACGCGGGTGGCGCGGTGACCCGCGCCTACGGCGCGCGCGGTCTGTTCGGCATGACCAAGCGCGCGCTCGTGCTGGTCGGGCGCGACGGGAAGATCGCCTGGCGGAAGACCGACTTCCCGATCTTCTACGAGACCACCGAGGACGTGCGCGCGGCGCTGGAGCGTCTCTCGCTGTAGAGCGCCACGCGGGCCGCGTTCGCGCGCTCGAGGTCGAGCACCATCAGGCCATCGAGTGAGTCGCCGAAGGCGCGGTCGACGTGCCAGGCAGCGAACTTCCCGCCCAGCTCGAGATAGCGCCGCACCAGGACCGGAACGCCCGCACCGTCGGGCTCGAGCTCGGCGACGCGCGCGGAGAGCGCGCGCGGATCCGAGAGACCCGCAGCCGCCGACCAGTCCGCGGCCTCGAGCGCAAACGGCTCGCGCGCGCGCACCAGACCGGCGGTCTCCGCGTGGCGGTGGTGCGCCAGCAGCGCGGCGGCGATCAGGCCGCGCGAGCGGCGCGTGTAGCGCGCGGACACGCTGACGGCGCCGAACAGGCGCCGCGCGCCGTAGAGGTGCAGCGCCCGCGCGATCCCCTGCCAGAGCAGGGCGAGCACACGCGAGCACCGCTGGTATTCGGGAGTCACGAACGCGCGCCCCAGCTCCAGGCTCGGGCCCAGCCGGTCCAGGAACTCGCGCTCGTAGTCGAACAGCGTGTGGGTGTAGAGACCGCGCGGCAGCTCGTGGCCGGCGAAGCCGTCCGGGGCCGCGACGCGGTAGGCGCCCGCCAGAGCCTGGCGCCCGTGGTCCCACACGAACAGGTGCGCGTAGTGACCGTCGAAGCGGTCGAGGTCGAGCTCCGCACCCGTGCCCTCGCCCACGGCCCGAAACGAACGCTCGCGCTGGCGGCCGATCTCGTCCAGGAGCAGCGGGACCTCGCGCGCGGAGGCCAGCGCCACGGCCATGCGCTGTGTCTCTACCAGGAGCGCGCTCGGCGCGAGCTGCGCGACCTCCGCGGCGAGTGCCCTGCTGCGACACGGATCTGCGTCACACCGAAATGCGTCGCTTCTCATCGAGTGGAAACTTCGGCGACCTCCGTGACGAACTCCGGACGGCCATGCGAAGAAACAGCGAGCATCCGGTTCGTGGCTGGTTCGTCACGGACACGTCACACGGAAGGCCGAGTGTCTGGGGCGATGGGAGACACTCGAGAAATGAAGAGAAACTCGGACGTCCGTGCCTATCTGCGCCTGGCGCGCATGGCCGCGATCACCACCCGCGCGCTCGGCGAGCTCAAGCTCGCCCACACCCGCACGGGCGGCTGCCCGCACGAGGCCGCGCGCCACGGCCACGCCTGGGCGCGCCGGCTGATCGGCGCGCTGGGCATCGAGATCAGCGTGCGCGGCGCGCCGCCCCCGGGCCCGCACCTCTTGCTCGGAAACCACCGCTCGTACATCGACATACTCGCCGTGCTGGGCGTGCGGCCCTGCGGCTTCCTGGCCAAGCTCGAGATCGCCAGCTGGCCGATCTTCGGCAGCGCGGCCTCGCTACACCCCACGGTGTTCGTGGCGCGCGACGACCGCGACAGCCGCAAGAAGGCGCGCGAGGGGGCGCTGGCGCTGCTGCAGAAAGGGCTGGCCTTCGCGGCCTTTCCGGAGGGCACCACCTGCCGCGGGCCGGGCGTCCTGCCCTTCTACCCCGGCCTGTTCCAGCTCGCCGAGCAGTACGACTTTCCGGTCGTGCCGTTCGCGATCGAGTACGAAGACCGGCGCGACGCGTGGATCGACGACGACCCGTTCGTGGGTCACTTCCTGCAGACCTTCCGCCGGCCGAAGATCCGGCTCGAGCTCGCCTTCGGACCGACCCTGCGCCGCCGCTCCGCCGAAGAGCTGCGCCGGGGCGCCTCGGAGTGGATCCGCAACGAGGTGCGCGCCGCGGCGCGCTCGATGGCGACCCGCTAGGAGCTAGACTCCACCCGATGGGGTGGAGTCCCGTACTCGAGCTCACCGCGCTGGAGCAGGCGGCGCGCATCCGTGCGGGCGAGCTCTCGTCCGTCGAGCTGGTGCGGCTGTATCTCGAGCGCATCGCGGCGCTGAACCCGAGTCTCTCGGCGTTCGTGCGCGTGCACCGGCGGCGCGCGCTGGCCCAGGCGCGGCGCAAGGACGCCGAGCTGCGACGCGGCCGAGACTCGCTGCCGCCCTTCCACGGCGTGCCCACGGCCATGAAGGACCTGAACTTCGTGCGCGGCTCGGTGTCTCGCTTCGGCTCGCGTGCAGTGTGGATCCCCTCGCCGGTCGACTGTCACTCCACGGCCTCGGTTCGGCTCGGCGGCTTCGTGATCGTGGGCAAGACGGCAACCTCGGAGCTCGGTGCCATGCCGGTCACCGAGCCCGACATCCATCCGCCCACGCGCAACCCCTGGGACCCCGAGCGCACCTCGGGCGGCTCGAGCGGCGGCGCGGGCGCAGCCGTCGCGGCGGCCATGCTGCCCGTCGCGCACGGCTCGGACGGCGCCGGCTCGGTGCGCATCCCCGCCGCGCTGAACCAGCTCTACGGCTTCAAGGCCACGCGCGGCCGCGTGGCGAACGCGTACGGCCTGCGCGACCCCGACATCCTGTACTCGTGCGGGCCGCTAGCGCGCTCGGTCGAGGACGCCGCCGCGCTGCTCGACGTGCTCGCGCGCGCGGACGAGTTCCGCCGCGCGCTCCAGTCACCCGCGCCGCGCGGCCTGCGCATCGGGGTGCTCACCCACTCGCAGCTCGCGCCCACCCACCCCGAGATCGCCGAGGCCGTGAGGCGTGTGGCGAAGCAGCTCGAGTCGTTCGGTCACGTGCTCGAGGAGCTGCGCGCGCCGGAAGGCAGCGTCGACGAGTTCCTGCCCGTGTACCAACGGCAGGTGCGCCTGGCGCCGGCCATGCTGCCCTGGCGCCTGCAGCCGGTGCCGCGCTGGCTGCGCGACGCGGGCAAGGGAGTCACCGGCCCCATGGCGAAGTCGATCCAGCACGGCCTGGCCAAGCGCATTCTCGACAGCATGGCGCCGTTCGACCTGTGTCTCACGCCGACCGTGCCGATCGAGACACCGCGCGTGGGCGAGTTCGCGGGCCTGCCCGCGGCCGAAGCCTTCGCGCGCGCCGCGCTGCTCGGCGTGTACACGGCCACCAGCAACATCAGCGGCGCGCCCTCCGCGAGCATCCCCATGGGCCGGATGGCCGGGCGCTGGCCGATGGGTGCGCACCTGATCGGGCGGGTCGGCGACGACGCGCTCGTGCTGCGCGTGTCTCGCCAGCTCGAGGAAGCCTTGCCCTGGCGCGCCGAGTGGGCGCCGGCCGCCCGCGCCGCCTAGTCGCAGCCGCAGGTCGGGCTCTGCACTCCGTCGCAGCACAGCGCGTGGCCGTTCTTGCAGCCGCACACGCCCTGGTGGTGCGAGCAGCAGCCGCTGCGCCCGGCGTCGGCCTCGAGCCAAGCGTCGCCGCAGCGGCCGGCGAGCGCGGGCCTTGCCCCTCCCGGCGAGACACTCCCGGGAGCCTGGCCGCCGCCCAGCAGACACAAGAGACCCACGAGACACAGCTTGCGCATGCCCGTGATTCGACCGGATGGGCCCGGGACTGAAGCCGCCTGCTAGCGCGGCCGCGGGTGGGCGAGCGCGCCGCGGCGCTCGAGCCAGTCGCGCCGCTTCTCGAGCGGCAGCGCGACATACTCGCGCATGGTGGCCAGACCCTCGGCCGAGAACATCGTGGCCATGAACGACTCGCTCTCCAGCGTGAGCCCCGCGTCGAGCGGCGCGTCCGAGCCGCGGTACACCGCGCGCTTGATCTCGGCGATCGCGACCGGCGAGAGCTGCGCCAGGTCGGCCGCCAGCGCGCGGGCCCGCGCCAGCGCGTCGGGCGCGACCTCGTGCACGAGCCCGAGCGCCAGCGCCTCCTCGGGCCGGCAGATGCGCCCGCGCAGGATGAAGTCGATCGCGCGGCTCGCACCCAAGAGGCGCGACAGCCGCTGCGTGCCACTGCCGCCGGGCAGGATCCCCAACGTGACTTCCGGCAGGCCGATCCGGTGGTCACCCGCCGACGCGATCCGGATGTCGCACGAGAGCGAGAGCTCGAAGCCGCCGCCCATGGTGTCTCCGTTCATCGCCACCAGGATCGGCTTGGGCAGGTCGCGCAGCGAGCGCAAGAGCTCGTGGTAGCCGTGGTTCAGGCCCAGGCCGAGCGCCTTCATGGTGGCGTGGTCGGCCGCCAGCGCCGCGAGCTCCTCGACGCTGTAGTGAGTGATGAACTTCCCGCTCATGCCGCCCGTGAGCACCACCGCGCGCACGGCCGGGTCCGCCCAGGTCTGGATCAGCGCGCCGAGCTCCTGCGTGCCCTGCGCGCAGAAGTAGTTCATCGGGGGGTTCGTGTACGTCGCGACCACCACGCCTAGCGAGTCGCGCTCGACCTTCCAGAGACTCATGCCTTGGCTCCTCTCTCCAGCGCAGCCGCCACGCGCGCTCGTGGACCCGTCTCGGGCAGCAGCGCGAAACACAGCGCCGACGCCCCGTAACAGGCCGCCCAGAACAGGAAGGCCGCGCTCGGGCTCCGCTCCGCGAGCCACGCGCCGAGCTTCGGTGAGACGAAGCCGCCGAAGAAGCCCGCCATCAGCGTGGCGCCGATCGCCGAGCCCGCGAGCGCCGGGCCCACCCGAGACAGCTCGAGTGGCACCGCGAACACGAGCGCGATCGCCCCCGCGGCGAAGCCCCAGATCACGGCGACCGCGACCAGCGGCATACCCGCGACCGCGCTCGAGGCCCAGACCATCGCGCCCGCGATCAGGATCCCCGGCACGTAGACGGCGCGGCGCAGCCCGATCCTGTCCGAGAGACCCGGGAGGATCAGGCTGCCGACCACGTACGACACCAGCACGATCGTGAGCACCGCGCCCGCCTCGGAAGCCGAGAGTCCGCGCGCCGACACGAGATACCCCGGCAGGAACGACACCACGCCGAGATACCCGGCCAGGAAGAAGAAGTAGCTGGTCGCCACGAGCCACACCTCGCGGATGCGCAGGACCTGGCCCAGCCCGGCCAGCAGGCCCGCCGAGTCACTCGGCGCGCCCGCTGCGCCGCGGTCGCGCACCGTCACGCCCCACAAGAGCGCGAGCACGGTCACCGCCCCGGCGACCCACCAGGTCAGCCCACGCCAGCCGCCGAACGAGCCGAGCGCGAGCGGCGCGGCCCAGGTCGCGAGCCCCTGCCCGCCGCCGTTCCCGCACAGCGCGATGCCGTTCGCCAGACCCAGCCGCTCGGCCGGGAACCACATGCCCAGGGCCTTGGGCAGATTCGCGCTCACGATCGACAGCGTGACACCGTAGAGCACCATCGCGGCGAGCACACTCGCGAAGCCCGCGCCCGACGCGCGTAGCGCGAGCGTTGCCGCCATGGCCAGCGCGCCCGCGCTGACCACGCCGCGCACGCCGAAGCGGTCGCCGAGCGCGCCCGCGGGCAAGGCGCCGAGCAGCGCGCCCGCCGAGAGACCCGACCACAACGTGCTCCAGTCGCCGGGCGCCAGCCCGAGGTCGCGCAGGATCGGCTCGACCAGCACCACCACGTAGATCCAGGCCAGGCCGGTGACGAAGAAGTTCATGGCCACCACGTTGGCCAGCACCCCCCAGCGACCGTCCCCGTTCGTGTCTTCCCCCGGCATGCGAGCGCGAGTCTATCCTCTTCCGGTTGAGCAAGGCGTTCACCGACGAAGAGGCCTGCGACGAGGCGCCGATCGTGCGCCCGCGTCCGCCACTGCCGGCCGGCGTGCCCAACTACGTGACTCGCGCGGGGCTGGCGGCGCTGCGCGCGGAGCTCGAGTCGCTGCAGACGGAGCGCTCGCGTCTCTCGGCGCTGCCCAACGAGAAGGAGCGCGGGCGGGCGCTGGGTGCGCTGGCCGCGCGCCGCGCCGCGCTCGAGGACCGGATCGCGACCGCCGAGCTCGCGCCGCCGCCCGAGTCACCGAACGAGATCCGCTTCGGCGCCACGGTCCGCGTCTCGGGGCCGGACGGCGAGCGGCGCTACGAGATCGTGGGCGTGGACGAGGCGGACCCCGCGCGCGGGAAGATCGCGTTCACCTCGCCCCTGGCGCGCTCGCTCTTGGGGCGCAGCGCCGGTGACAGCGTGAAGCTCGCCACGCCGCGCGGCCGCGACGAGGTCGAGATCGTGGCCGTGTCCTACCGGGAGTGAGCGATCGGGGAGTGAGCGATTGTCGGGCCGGGCGGGGCTCGTTCGTCCTGGGAGCGAACCCGAACCGAGCCAAGGAGAGAACGCCATGCGATTCATGCTGATGGTGAAGTCCACACCCAACACCGAAGCCGGCGTCCAGCCGTCGAACGAGCTGCTCGCCGAGATGGGCGCGTTCAACGAACAGCTCGTGCGCTCCGGCATCCTGCTCGCCGGCGAAGGTCTGCAGCCGAGCGCGAAGGGCGCGCGCGTGCGCATGAACAAGGGCGGCAAGCGCACCGTGGTCGACGGGCCGTTCGCCGAGACCAAGGAGCTGATCGGCGGCTTCTGGATCGTGAACGTGAAGTCGCGCCAGGACGCCATCGACCTGGCGCTGCGCTGCCCGCACCCGAACCCCGGGGAAGACGCCGAGATCGAGATACGCCAGGTCTTCGAGCCCGAGGACTTCACCCATGCCTCGCCCGAGCTGATCCAGAAGGAGCGCGAGCTCCGCAAGCTCGCCGAGAAGTGAGGAGGGAGTCATGCTGAAGTACGTCGCGCTGGGAGTGCTGGCGCTGGTCGTGGTGCTGGCGCTCGTGGTCGCGCTGCAGCCGTCGGCCTTCGTGATCGAGCGCAGCGCGACCATCCAGGCGCCGGCCTCGGCGCTGTATCCGCACATCGTGAGTCCGCGCGCGATGAACGCCTGGTCGCCGTTCGCGCAGGGCGATCCGCAGATGACGATCGTGTACAGCGGACCCGAGTCCGGCGTGGGCGCGAAGTCCGCCTGGGAGAGCGCCCGGATGGGCGCGGGCAGCATGACCGTGACCGAGGCCGCGCAAGACACCGAGATCGGCCTGCGCCTCGACTTCCTGCGCCCGATGCAGGCCACGAACAGCGCGCGCTTCACGCTCGAGCCCGCCGGCTCGGGAACCACGCGAGTCACCTGGCGCATGGAGGGTCACAACGGCTTCCTGGGCAAGGCCTTCGCGCTCGCCATGAACATGGACGAGGTCGTGGGCGGCGAGTTCGAGAAGGGCCTGGCCGCGCTGAAGACGCTGGCCGAGGCCGAAGCGCGCCCGGGCAGCTGAGCGCCGGCGGCTAGTCGTCGAGCGCCCGATAGGTCGACGTCCAGAAGTCGGTGAACGTGCGCGGCGCCAGGGGTGACTCCATGTGGCGCTGGGTGAGCAGCACGTCGGCGAGCCCCTCGGCCGGGTCCGCGTGGCCGGTGGTGCCGCGCCCGCCGTCCCAGCCGAAGCGGCCGGGGCTGGCCCAGACGTCGCTGCGCTCCATGAACACGCGCATGCCGAAGCCCCAGCCCGCGCCCTCGCCGAAGAAGAACGGCGCGGCGGCGCGCTGCGCCGGAGACAGGTGGTTGCGCGTCATGAGCTCGACCGAGGCGCGAGACAGGATGCGCCGCCCGTTGCCGCTGCCGTGCGCGAGCATCATGCGCAGGAACGCCAGATAGTCGTCGACCGTCGAGACGAGCCCGCCGCCGCCTGACTCGAAGCGCGGCGGCGCGGCGTAGCGGCTCGCGCGCGCGTCGTCGGCCGGCTCGAGTGAGTTGGCGCGCGCGCCGCTGGTGTAGGAGCTCGTGAGTCGCCCGAACTTCTGGGCCGGCACCCAGAAGCCCGTATCGGTCATGCCCAGCGGCTCGAAGATGCGCTCGGCCAGGAACGCGCCGAACGACTGACCCGAGGCCCGCGCCACCAGCACACCGAGCACCTCGGAGCCGGTGTGGTACAGCCAGCGCTCACCGGGCTGCGCCACGAGCGGCAGACTGCCGATGCGCTTCATGAACTCGTCGGGAGTCATCGGCAGCGAGTCCGGTCCGGGCGAGAGCCCGGCGCTCTCGATCGCGCCCTGGATCGGGTAGGTGCCCCGCGGCGCCATCAACAGGCCGTGACCGCTGCGGAAGGTGAGCAGGTCGCGCAGCGTGATCGGGCGCCGCGCGGGCACGGTGTCGTCGACGGGGGACTCGAGCGCCCGCAGCACGCGCCGGCTCGCGAGCTCGGGCAGGAGCCCGTCGACCGGGTCGTCGAGCCGCAGCACGCAGTCCTCGACCAGGATCATGACCGCGGCAGCCGCGATCGGCTTGGTCATCGAGGCGATGCGGAAGATCGAGTCGCGGCGCATCGGCGGGCCGCCCAGCGACTGCGCGTCCAGCACGAGGACGTGCGTCTCGCCGCGCCGACTCACTCCCGCGACCAGACCGGGCACCGCCCCGCTCGCCACGTGATTCGCCAGTGCCTCGTGCAGGCGCGCGAGGCCGCCGCTCGAGAGCTGGGGCATGGGCAGGCTCCTCCCTACGGTAGACGAATCGCCGGGGCGCCGGCCGACATCGGACTCTCGATGGCGGACATGGACGAGACCCTCTGGTACTTCGCGTACGGAAGCAATCTCGACCCCGGCACTTTTCTCGGCCGCCGGCGCATGCAGCCGC
This sequence comes from Myxococcota bacterium, assembly GCA_035498015.1. Lineage (NCBI taxonomy): Bacteria > Pseudomonadati > Myxococcota > Myxococcota bacterium. Next base: position 27,412 of record DATKAO010000090.1, on the reverse strand, counting down.
TCGAGACACGCGTGGGGCGGCTCGAGGGCTTCGCGCTGCGCTTCGACCTGCCGGTGGGGCCGGGCGAGCGCGGCGTGGCCAACGTGGTCCCGCTCGCGGGCTCGGGCGTCTGGGGCGTGGTGTACCGGCTCACCTCCGAAGACGCCGACCGGCTGGACCGCAGCGAGGGCGTCCAGCACGGCGCGTACGTGCGGCTCGGAGTCGAGGTGCGCGACCTCGCGGGCGGGGCGGTGAACGCCTTCACCTACCATTCGCAGCGCGGCCGCGAGGACCGCAAGCCGTCGCGCCGCTATCTCGGTCTCTTGCTCGCGGGCGCGCGCCACCACGGCCTGCCCGACGAGTGGGTCACGCTGCTGCGCGCGCTGCCGCTCGCGGTCGACGAGCGCGAGAGCCAGCTCCCGCTCGGGCTCGATCCGCCCTGATCACTCCAGCCAGTCGAGCTCGCGGATCGCCACGGCGCCCGGAATGACGGTGCCGAAGCGCTCACCCACCCAGCCGGCGCTCGTGACCCACCAGCGGCCGTCGCCGTCGACCAGATACTCGGGCGCGTGCGCCTCGAGCCGGCCCGCGAGCTGGGCCGGGTCGCCGCTCCAGGTCCCGAAGTCGAAGGGATCGTTCGAGCGGAACAGCACCGTCTCGTGGTACTCGGCCGGGTCGCGCGCGGTCGCGGTGTAGGTGATCGAGAGCCAGTACGCGCCGTCGTGCCGGAACACGAACGGTGACTCGGTCGCGGCCCAGGGCGGCTGCTTGGGCGCCTCGGGCGCGGTGCGCAGCGCGAAGCGCACGAAGCGCCAGTCGAGCAGGTTCTCCGAGACACACACCGAGACCGCGCTCTCGTGCCCGCGCTTGCCCGTGGCGTAGAGCAGCCAGCTGTCGCCGTCGAGCCGGAAGATCATGCCGTCGCGCAGCACCGCGCCCAGCGGGGCACCGCGGAGCGAGCAGGGCGCCTCATGCCAGCTCGACAGCCGGGGGTCGTCGCAGATCGCCGCGCGCAGCAGGTCGGGGCCGTACAGCATGATCCAGCGCTGGCCGTCGAAGGCCACCGCGGGCGCCCAGGCGCGCGGCCCGAAGTCGCACACGCGCGCGTGCTCGCGGAAGCCGCCCGCGGCCAGTGACTCGCCCGAGCCGTGGCAGAACCAGCGCTCGCGCTGCGGGTCCACCTCGGGTGTCTCCTTCGTGATGCCGAACACGTGCCAGCGCCCGTCGTGCGCGCGGACCACGCAGTGGTCGTTCACGTAGCAGCCGGTCTTCGCGGGCGCGAACAGCGTCCGCCAGCCGGCGCCGCCGAGCGCCGGACGGGTCACGCGCGAGTCACTTCGCGCGCTCCAGCACCACGACCGGGATCTCGCGCTGGGTCTTGGTCTGGTACTCGTCGTAGGCGGGCCAGAGCTTGGTCATGACCTGCCACAGGCGCTTGCGGTCGGCGCCCTTGGCGGTCGAGGCGCGCGCCTGGAACCTGTCGGCCGCGACCTGCAGACCGACCGTCGGAGTCGCGACCAGATTCTTGTACCAGTCCGGGTGATCCGGCGCGCCGCCGCGCGAGGCGACGATCACGTAGCGCTCGCCGTCGCGGCCGTAGATCAGCGGCAGCGTGCGCGCTTCGCCGCTCTTGCGGCCCTTCGTGGTGAGCAACAGAGTGGGCACGCCGTTCCAGATGTGGCCGTCGGCGCCGTTCGTGGCCTGGTAGCGCTTCAAGTGGTCGGCGATCCAGCCAGGCAACGCGGGGGGGAGCGCGGGCTCTGCCATTGGGGAGGCTCCTTCGATTTTTCGATGCCGGTCGGTGCATGCTACCGCCGGGCGCGCGTGCGTGCCGGAGCGTGGCCAGGGAGGACGCCGATGTCGATGCTTTCCGGGATCCGGGTCGTGGACTTCACGCAGTATCTCGCGGGGCCGACCGTCACACGGCTCATGGCCGAGATGGGCGCCGACGTGGTCAAGGTCGAGCAGGCGCCCGGCGGCGATCCGTCGCGCCTGCTGCCGCTGCGCAAGGGCGAGCGCAGCCTGTACTTCGTGCAGCAGAACCGGGGCAAGAAGAGCCTGTGTGTCGACTTCTCGAAGCCCGAGGGCGCGGAGCTCCTGGTCGAGCTCGCGGCGGGCGCCGACGTGGTGGTCGAGAACTACGGCCCCGGTGTGCTCGAGAAGCGCGGCATCTCGTACGAGTCACTCTGCAAACGCAACCCGAGGCTGGTCATGGCCTCGATCTCGGCCTTCGGCCGCACCGGTCCGCTCGCGCACAAGGTGGGCTTCGACCTGATCGCACAGGCGTTCTCGGGGCTCATGTCCATGACCGGCGACCCGGCCGGCCCGCCCATGTGGGTCGGGCTCGCGATCGCCGACGTGCAGAGCGGCGTGCACGCGTTCGGCGCGATCGGCTACGCGCTGTTCCACCGCGAGCGCACGGGCCAGGGGCAATACATCGACGTGTCGATGGTCGACGCGCTCTACCACTGTCACGAGGGCAACGTGCAGTTCTACGCCAACAGCGACGGCTCACTCGAGCCCACGCGCCACGGCGGGCAGCACGGAATGGCGGGGCCGATGGGTGTGTACGAGACGCCGCAGGGCTGGATCGTGTTGCTCGTGCTCGACCGCCAGTGGGAGAGCTTCTGCCGCGCGATCGAGCGGCCCGAGCTCGTGAACGACCCGCGTTTCGCGACCGGCGCCGCGCGCGGCGCGAACAAGCTCGAGCTCACCGCGATCATCGAGCGCTGGCTCGCGGCCCAGGGCACGACGGATGCCGCGCTGGCGGTGTTCGAGAAGCACCGCGTCGCGGCGGCGCCGGTCCTGACCGTGAAGGAGACGGTGACTCACCCGTACTTCACCGCGCGCGAGATGGTGCGGCGCGTGCCCGATCCGGTGGCGGGCCCGGTCACGATCCCGGGCTTCCCCTTCAAGTTCGGCGCGATGCCGCGGCTCCCGGATCTGCGCGCGCCGCTGCTGGGCGAGCACAACGCGCAGGTCCTGCGCGAGAGACTCGGGCTCGATGCGCGGCGGATCTCGGCGCTCGAATCCCAGGGCGTGCTGATCTCGGGCAACAGCTAGCGCGCCTGTCGGATCGGGGCCGGCTGATCCGTCCTCTGGCCGAGGAGGACTGGCCATGGACACCGTGATCTCCGCGGACGGAACCCGGATCGCCTTCGAGCGCCAGGGCAACGGCCCCCCGCTCGTCCTCTGCGACGGCGCGCTGTGCCGGCGCAGCTTCGGCCCGATGGCGAAGCTCGCCGCGCTGCTCGCCCCGCACTTCACGGTGCTGCACTACGACCGCCGCGGGCGCGGCGACAGCAGAGACACCGCGCCCTACTCCGTGGGCCGCGAGGTCGAGGACCTGGCCGCGCTGATCGATGCGCTCGGCGGCTCCGCGCACGTGTACGGCGCTTCGTCGGGCGCAGCGCTGGCCATGCGCGCGGCCGCCGCCGGCGCCGGCGTGCGCAGGCTCGTGATGTTCGAGCCGCCGTACGTGCTCGAGGAGGCCGGCTTCGACGTCGAGCTGCTCGACTCCTATCGCTCGCGCATCGACGCGCTGCTGGCACGAGGCCAGCGAGGCGCCGCGGTCGCGCTGTTCATGAAGGTGGTCGGCGTGCCGGCCTTCGGAATCTTCGCGATGCGGCTGCTCCCGAACGTGTGGCCGAAGCTCAAGGCCGTCGCGCACACCCTGCCCTACGACTTCGCGCAGCTCGGCGACCGTCCGGGCCGGCCGCTGCCGCGCGAGCTCGTCTCGGTGATGAGCTCGGTGCGCGTGCCCACGTTGCTCGGCGTGGGCGGGAAGAGTCCCGCCTGGATGCATCGCGCGGTCGAGACCGTGGCGAACACGATCCCGGGCGCAAAGCTGCGCGAGCTCCCGGGACAGACTCACAACGCCGCCGCGGAGGGGGTCGCGCCCCTGATCCACGAGTTCTGTGTCTGAGAGGCGACCGCTTCCTTCCGGGCGCGCCGCCCTCCGCGACGGCGCGCCCCGACCAATTCACTTCGTTCGCCTCCGGCTCACTGCGCGGGGCTCCGCCCCTTGCGGGTCTCGCTCAGGGCGGCCTTCGCTCGACCTCCTCCTACAAGGTCTTCAGATACTCGATCAGCGCCTGCCGTTCGGCGTCGGTGAGCACCGACGTGAAGGTGTGGCCGCTGTTGCCCTGGCCGTACATGTACACGTTGTAGATCTTGCGGTCCTCGATCTGCTGGTTGGTGATCGTCGGCGGGAAGAGCACGTTCCAGGCCAGGGCGACGTTGCTGTAGAGCGAGAACAGGATCTGGTTGTACCAGGCGGTGATCGGATCGTCCTGCGGGTCACATGCGAGATACTGCGACGGGAACGGATTCAAGAGCGTTGGCTTCTGGCAGGTGATGGTGTCGTACTTCCAGCCGAGCTTGGCCGTGTCGTACGCGCTCATGGCCGTGTCGTAGCCCATGATCACGCGGCCGGTCTGATCGATGCGCGGTGACTTCGAGCGCCGGCGCCAGAGGGGCTTGCGGTCGCTGGGCTTCAGCACCTCCCAGACGTTGGGCACGGAGCCGTTGTGGAGATACGGCGCCGAGGCCCACACGCCGTAGAGCGGCTGCGCGAGATAGCCGAGCTCGCGGCTGCCGCGCAGGTCGGCGCGGTTCTGCGGGCCGCAGTCGTTCGGCGTGCCCGACGTGGTCGGATAGCCGAAGAAGTTGCTCGCGCCCGCGACCTGCACGGCCTGGTTGTTGGTCTGCATGCGCACCGGATCGGTCTGGATGATGCGCTGCGGGGTGATGTACGACGCCATGCCCTCGAGCGCGGGCGTCTTGAGATACGCCGGGTCGTTCACGTAGCGCGGCGCGTAGGCCCCGTGACAGCTGGCGCAGGAGCCGTTGCCCGTGGCCGGTCGCGCCACCGGGTTGTTGCGCGCGGGCGCCCACAGGTCGAGCGTGTGGAAGAGCACCGCGCCCTGCTCGGCCAGCGCCGTGTTGATCGTGCCGGGATACGCCGGCGCCTTGAGTGTCTCGATCCAGGTGTTCAGATCGGGACCATGGCCGCGCATCCAGTCCTGCCCCGCCTCGGAGATCGGGCCGCCGAGCGACCCGAACAGGCCGAAGAACGGCGTGTAGAACACCATGTCGACGCGCGGCGCGTCCATCGGAAACACGCCGTCTTGGAACTTCACCGCGCGGTGACCCATGTTCCACCAGGCCGGCGTGTCGATGTCGGCCGTCGAGCCCGAAGACAGCACGCCCAGCACGGTGTCGAGCGAGAGCGTTCCCTGGTCGGGGAACAGGAACGCGAGGTTGATGTCACTGGCGTTGTTCGTGCCGCGCGTGCGGTCCAGGTTCGCCAGCGCCGCGAGCCCCGGCAGGTAGCCGAGCGGCAGCCCGTCGCGCAGGATCAGATGGAGGTCGGCGAGGCTCGAGCCCCCGCCGTAAGCGACCGAGCCGTTCACCACGCCGCTGTGACAAGCGTGGCAGGTGATTCCGATGCGACCGCTCCACTTCCCGTCGGGGTTGCGCAGCTGGGTGAACATCTCGGGCAGCCGGCCGCTGCCGCCGTTGCTCTTGTTCGGATCCTCGCCGGGCTTCGGGTAGGGGTTGGGGTTGGGCCCGAAGCCCGAGCCGTAGCGCTCGGCCACGAGCTGATCGAAGTTGTCGGGGCGCAGCAGAAAGCCGCCCCACGACAGCCACAGCGCGTTGTATTGCGCCGCGGTCATCGTCGAGCTGCCGAACAGCGATTCGACCGTGGTCGGATCGTTGCCCGTGAACAGCGCGCCGACGCCGGGGCCGCCGGTGTGCAGCAGCGCCTCGCCGCGGTAGAAGCGCGCGCGCAGCTCCCCGCAGGTGGTCGGGTGACCTTCCTCCTGCACGGCGACCGGATCGACGTGACAGTCCTTCCAGAACGCGTTGAACGAGACGGCGCGGTTGTCGCTGACTCCCGGCTGCACGAGCGTGCGCGGGTCGACGGGCAGCGCCGTAGAATCGGCCTTGCCGTAGCAGTAGCTCCACTGGGCCGAGCCCCCATGGCTCGAGTAGATGAGGTCCGTCGCGGAGCGCGCGGGGCTCGCGAGCACGAGAGCGAACGCCAGCGCGGTCAGAATACGAAGCGAGTCGTTCGACACGATGATTGGCCTCCCTCTTCCGACCCGGAGGGGTCGGACCGGAGGCATTGTGTGGATGAGATCCAGAGTAACGCAAGAGTTTTTTTGTTACTCAGTAGAAATTCCGTGAGATGATCAAGGGGGAGACATGGCCCGACGCACGCCCAAGAGGTCCGCCGCACGCCCCGCCCGCGCGCCCGATCCGGACGACGCCGCGCGCGTGCGCGAGCGCATCCTGGTGGCCTTCTCGGCCAAGGCCAAACGCTCGGGCATCCGCGGGGTGGTGATGGGGGAACTCGCTTCCGAGCTGCGGATGAGCGCGATGACCCTCTACAAACACTTCGCCTCGAAAGACGAGCTGGTCGCGGCCGTGGTCGAGGCCTGGGCGCTCGAGCTCGCGGCGATCGACTCGCTCGACCTGGTGAGGGTCGACGACTGCGAGGCCGCGCTCGAGCGGCTGCTCGCCTGGGCCGACGCCTGGACCGCCAGCCTGGCCCACGTCTCCCCCGCCTTCTTCCAGGACCTGCACCGCGACCACCCGGAGAGCTGGGCGCGCTTCAACGCCGAGATCGAGGCGCGCAAGCGCGCGGCGGCGCCCATCCTCGGCCCGTTCCTGCGCCCGGAGCTGAACCCGAACGTCGCCCTCCTCATGCTCGACCACCTGGTGACCGAGGCCGCCGATCCGCGCTTCGCCGAACGGCTGGGCGTGTCACGCCGCGAGGCCGTCCGCACCGCGGTGACCATCTGGGGCAGCGGCGCCCTGCTCGACCCGCCCGTATTGCGCCTGGCGAGTCACTCGCCGAAGTGAGCGTCAAGGCGGCGGCCGGCCCCGCCGATGGGAGAGATCCGGGAGGTGCCGTGTGCCGACGGTTCCGTCGATCAAGGGCTCGGTCTTCGTCAGCCTGGTCGAAGACGTGCAGAAGCTGCTCGCCTCGGGGCGGCTGAAGCGCGACGAGCTCTCCCGCTGGCTCAAGCCGCCGGACCTCGAGCTGCTCGGGACGCCCGTGCTCGCGCACGAGTGGTACGACGTGCGGGCCTACGCGCGCCTGGCCGAGCTGCTGCGCGACGTCGAGGGCGGCGGCAAGAACGAGTACCACGTGAAGCGCGGCGCTCGCTCTGCGCGCCGGCTGCTCGACGGTGGTCTCTACGGCCAGCTCGAGTACATGCAGTCGGCGAGCTTCGGCCGCAAGAGTGACCCGAAGGAGCGGCACGAGGCGTTCGGGCGCGACTTGGCGCGCACCACCACGCTGTCGTCCGCCATCCTGAACTTCGGGCGCTGGAGCGCGAAGCCCGACCCGGAGCACCCGCGGCGCTGGCTGATGGAGATCGCGGGCGCGAGAGACTATCCCGACGCGCTCGCGTGGGCGTCACTCGGCTTCACGAACGAGCTGGCGCGCGTGAAGGACCGCAGCGAGGACTTCTGGGTCTGGGAACGCCCGGAGCGCGACCGGATCCTGTTCCGGATGAAGTTCGACCCCTAGCGCTTCGAGGTCTTGGTCTGCTTCGCCGCCTTCTTGTGCTGGCGCGGCCCGTCACCGAGCCCGGCCACCAGGAAGCCCGTGGTCTTGTCCACGACCTCCTGCAGGGCGGCCGCGGCCGCGCGCTGCACGCACTCCTCGCGCGTGCCGGAGTTGCCGTCGACGAGCGCGTTGCCCGCGACGACGTTGCGGCTCTGCAGGCGCAGGTCGCGGCTGTATTTCTCGACCACCACCTCGACGCCGTAGGCGACGCGCCGGGAGCCGTCGGGCTGTGACTCGAAGTCGAGCGAGCTGCGCGCCAGGTCGTACTTGATCACGCGCGCGTACTGGCCCTTGTAGGGCTCGACCGAGCTCTCGGCGCTGCGGTAGGCGCCGCGCGTGGCCTCGACCAGCCCCCTGCAGAGTGACTGGCCCAGCGGGAGCTCGTAGGCCACGAGCCACGAGCGGCCGTGCGCCGTGTGCGAGAGCAGCGCCGGGCTGCACACCACGCCCACGGCTTCGACCGACTTGTCGGGAATGGCGTTCTTCGGCTGGAGCTCGCCGTTCACGGCTACGGTCTGCACGCAGCCGGAAAGCGCGAGCGCGGCGAGAGCGAGAGTGGAGTTGCGCATGTGTTTCCCATCGGCAGACCGGCCGCCGCGCCCTGTGGCAGGGATCACCGGATGTGAGAGGATGGCGCCCCACTCACTTCTGCGAGGGACGGGGCATGTCGGTCCGGATCGGGTGCGTTCTGGGGGTGATCACGGCGCTGCTGTGCGCAGGTGCGGCATCGGCGGCAACGATCTCGACCGGTATGGTCCGCTGGAGCAAGGTCTTCCCCACTGAGACCAGCGGAGCCGTGGAGTGCTCGGTGAGCAACGTGACCACGAAGCCGGTCATGGTCACGTCGGTCGAGTTCATCGACGAGAACGGCGAAGTCTTCGCTGGGTCCCCGGAGAACGGCTGCGCCTTCCCGAACCCGATCGTGGGCGGCCTGGCCTGCATCGAGCTGCCTAGCAACTTCGGCTCGGGCAAGTTCATGCGCTGCCAGGTCGTGACCAAGGGCAGCGCCAAGTCGCTGCGCGTACAGATCCGCAGCATGGGCATCAGCGACAACGGGGCCGCGGTCGAGACCAGCTCCGGACAGTGAGTCAGTTGCTGGCCGACAGGTAGGCGCCGCGCTGCGCCACGGTGGCGGGCAGCTCGCTCGAGAATTCACGCAGGTGCGCGGCCAGCGCGGGGGCCTCGCCTGGAATCACAGCGAAGAAGGTCACGGTCGGCCCGCCGCAGATGCGGTTGTCGGCGATCGTCCACTGACCCACGCGCACCCAGCCCGGCGGCAGGCCGCCCGAGCCGTCGAACCAATCGGCGTAGATCACCGCGACCTCGGTGCCGTGGACCCGCGCCAGCTCCTCGATCTCACCGGCGCCGTACTGCTTCGCGCGCCGCGCGCGCATCACGTCGCTGTTCGCCAGGCCCCACAGATCGAGCAGACGCAGCTCGGCGAGATAGTCCACCGCACCGATGTCGTTCACCGCGACCCCGCGCTCCGGGTAGTAGCGGGCCAGGAAGCGCCCCATCTGGTATTGCTGCTCGTAGATGTTGCGCGTGGCGACCGGCGCGTTGATCGTGGCCTGCACGAAGCGCACGGCCAGCGGAACCCCGAACAGCGCGAGCCCGCACGCCAGCAGCGCCACGTCGGAGCCGCGGCGCATGCGCGCGCCCAGTGACTCCACCAGCGCCGGCAGCGCGGCCGCGATCGCGAGCAGCCAGAGCGCCACGAGATAGGCCTCGTAGCGGTAGAACGAGCCGAAGCCCCCGAACTGCAGCTGGAACAGCGTGGTGGCGAGACACAGGAAGAGCAGCGTCCGCACGACCGGCCCTCTGCCCTGCTTCTGCCCGCGCACGGCCCCGACCGCGAACAGGCCGCCCACCATCAGCACGAGCATGTGCGGGTTCATGGAGAGCTGAACGCAGGCCGTGTAGCCCAGCAGGTGGATCAGACCCGAGAGGCCTGCATGCGGCAGGTTGCCCTTGAGCAGGAGTGAGTTCGGGATCGGCGTCTCGCCGTGCGCGAGCGCGAGCGCCGCGTAGGCCGCGGGGGCCGCCAGCGCCGCGACGCTCAGGAGCAGCGCGTCGACCCTGCGCCGGCGGAACGCCAGCACGGCCGCGCCCGCGAGCGCGAGCGCCAAGTCCTCGTAGCGCAGCGCCGCGAGCGCGAAGCCGAGCGCGAGCAGCACGGCCGTGCCGCTGCGCGTGGGGCGCCGGGCCTGCCGCACGATCTGCCAGGCGAAGCCGAGCGCGAGGGCGGTCTGCAGCAAGTGCTCCATGGCGACCAGCGCGAGCGGGGCCATGGGCAGGAACACGACCAGCGCGAGCAGCGCTGCGGCGGCCTGTCCGCGCGAGACCGCGAAGTCGCGCAGCGCGAAGTGACCCAGCGCCAAGAGCCCGAGCCCCGAGACCAGGTTGAGCAGCAGCGGAGCCAGCCCAACGCCGCCGAAGCCGCGCTCGATCGCCGCCAGGATCACCACCCACAAGGGCGACGACGACGACGAGCTGAACCCGAACGGAGTGACGCCCCAGACTCCGTGGTGGGCGAGGTTCTTCGCCATGGCCATGTGGATGTAGGCGTCGTCGAGCGCGTAGACGAGGTGCCCGTCCGTGAGCCGCCGGGACAGCCAGAGCAGGACCGCGGTCTGGAGCGCGAAGGCGAGCGCGGCGAGATACAGCGGCCAGTGACTTCGGGCGCGACTCACCTGGGGGGCTCCTCGGGGGCCCCCAAGGTAGCACGGCCCCCAGGGCACGAGGCGCGAGCGCAGCAGGACCGTCCGGTAGGGATCCCAGGCTCGCCGTTTGCAGGCGGCCTACGCGAGCCGAGGCGCGGCTAGCGCCGCAGCCGGCCGACGAACGGCGCGAAGCGCCCGGCCTGCGCCGCCCACTCCGCGAAGCGCGCGCCGTGAGTCGCCGCGAGATAGGGCTCCTCGACCCCGCGCACCTGGAGCTCGACGCCGAGCGCCAGCGCGGCCAGGGCGGCGCCGGCCCACGCGCCTGGAGTCAGGAGCGCCTGGCCCGCGACGAACAGCAGCATGCCGCTGTAGATCGGGTTGCGGATGCTCCGGTAGAGGCCGCGCCTCACCAGTTCCGTGCGCTCGGCCGGGTCGACGCCGATCCGCCAGGCGGCCCCCATGTTCCACTGCGCGGCGAGCGCGAGGCCGAGCCCCGCGAGCATGAGCCCGAGACCGAGCGGCGAGTGAGTCGGTCCGTCGCGCCAGAGCGCCGCCAGCAGGAGCGGCGCCGAGGCGAGCATGAGCGCGCGTGCCAGCCCTTCCGCGCCGGAGTGCGGACGCCCGAGTCGCCAGCCGCTGTCGCCCGTCCGGCGCCAGTGCAGGAGCGTCCGCAGCCCGAAGGCGGCGACGGCGAAGAGGGCGTCGAGTACGAGCAGCGTCCGAAGCACCGGAGTACAATGCGAGCAATCCCTCACATTTGGCTACTCGCTTTCCGATGGCGAAGAACGCGCTCGAAATGCGGCTCCGGCCGAGGAAAAGTCCGCGCCAGGCACGCTCGCTGGCGACGCAGGCTCGCGTTCTCGAGGCCGCGCGCCGCACCTTCGCGCGACACGGCTACGCGGGCGGCACCACCAACCGCATCGCCGCGCAGGCCGGAATCTCGGTCGGCTCGCTGTACCAGTACTACCCCAACAAGGACGCGATCCTGGCCGCGCTGGTGCGGGCGCACATCGAGGACGGCACGCGCGCGCTGCTCGCCGCCCTGGCCGGCGCGGGATCCGAGCTCGAGTCACTGGTGCGCCGCGCGGTGACCGCGCTGGTGGAGGTGCACGCGGCCGACCGGCGCCTCCACCAGGTGCTGTTCGAGGAGTCGCCCCGCGCCGCGTCGCTGCGCGGCGAGCTGGCGCGCCTCGAGGAGTCGGCGGTCGGGCTCGCCGCGGCCCGGCTGGCCGATCGCTATGCGCGCCCGGCCGACGCCGAGCTGGCCGCGCGCATCGTGGTCACGACCATCGAGTCACTCGTGCACCGGCTCGTCGCGGGCGCCCGCCCGCTCGACTCCGCGCGCTTCATCGCCGAGACGACCCGGCTCGTCACGGGCTACCTGGAGAGCAGCGCCGCCAGCGGCCGCTAGCTCCGCCAGGCGCCGCGCGAGAAAGCGCTGCTCCGCGGGCTGACCCGTGAGCGCGAGCGCGCGCCGGTACGACTCACCCGCCTCGGCCGTCCGGCCCAGCCGCCGCAGCATCTCCGCGCGCGCGGCGTGCGCGTAGCCGTAGCGCTCGAGCCCGCCCTGCCCCAGCGCTGCGTCGATCGCCGCGAGCCCGGCCGCGGGCCCGTCGCGCAGGCCGATGGCCGCGGCGCGGTTCAGCGCCACCACCGGCGTCGGGGCGACGCGCAGCAGCACATCGTACAGCGCCACGATCTCCGCCCAGTCCGTGTCTCGCGCGCTCGGGGCCTCGGCGTGCACGGCGGCGATCGCCGCCTGCAGCAGGTAGGGACCGACGCGCCGGGCGGCGAGCGCGCGGTCGACGAGCGCGCGCGCCTCGGCGATCGCGCTGCGGTCCCAGCGCGTGCGGTCCTGCTGCTCGAGCAGCAAGAGCTCCCCCGACGGGTCGACGCGCGTGGCGCGCCGCGCCTCGTGCAGGCGCATCAGCGCGAGCAGGCCCAGCGCTTCGGGATCGTCGAGCAGCTCGACCAGGAGCCCGCCCAGCCGGATCGCCTCGGCGCACAGGTCCGCGCGTGTCAGCGAGTCTCCGCCCGTCGCGGCGTAGCCCTCGTTGAAGATCAGGTAGATCACGGCCAGCACGCTCTCGAGCCGCGCCGGGAGATCCGCCGGACCCGGCACCTCGTAGGGCAGTGACTCGTCGCGGATCCTGGCCTTCGCGCGCACGATGCGCTGCGCGATCGTGGGCGCCGGCACGAGATAGGCGCGCGCGATCTCCTCGGTCGTGAGTCCGCCGACTTCGCGCAAGGTGAGCGCGATGCGCGCGTCGGGCGGCAGCGCGGGGTGAGCGCAGGTGAAGATCAGCCGCAGCTCGTCGTCGGCGATCGGCGCGAGCTCCACCGGCTCGGTCACCGGCTCCGCGTGCGGCGCGAGCTCGCGCAGCACGCCGGCGAGCCGCGCCTGCCGGCGCCAGCGGTCGATCGTCTTGAAGCGGCCCGCGGAGACCAGCCACGCGCCGGGCTTGGCCGGCACGCCCTCGCGCGGCCAGCACTCGGCGGCGGCGGCGAAGGCCTCGTGCAGCGCCTCCTCCGCGGCGTCGAAGTCGCCGAGCAGCCGCACGAGCGTGGCCAGCACGCGCCGTGACTCGCGGCGGTAGGCCGCCTCGAGCGCGTCGCGCGCGCTGGCCGCGCCGGCAGTCACAGCCGCGGCCGGGGCTTGGAGAAGTCCACGAGCGGCCGCACCTCGATCGCGCCGAGCCGCGCGAACGGGTTCTGCGCCGCGATGCGCACGGCCTCGTTCAGGTCGCGCGCCTCGAGCAGCACGAGCCCGCCCAGCACCTCCTTGGTCTCGATGAAGGGGCCGTCGGTCGCGGACATCTTGCCGTCGCGCACCCGCACGGTCATGGCCTCCTTCGGGAGCTGGAGCGGCAGCCCCATCACGAGCTGGCCGGTGCCCTTCAGCCGCTCGTCGAACGGGCCGGCCTCGGCCAGCACGGCGTTGGACTCCGGGCTCTGGTCGAACACGACCTTCGGGTCGAAATAGATCAGACAGGCGTAGCGCATGCGTCGGCTCCTCTCGGTTTTGGGGGACGCACCTGGTCGTTCGGCGCCGCCGGATTTCGACATCGCTCAGCGGCCCGGGAGCGGATCGTCGCACGTGCCGCGCCACATCTCGACCACGCGGCTCACCGAGAACGAGCGCGGCGAGCCGTCGGAGATCTCGCCTTCGAGCGCGACGATCACCTGCGCGTCGCTCGCGCCGTCGCGCCGGGCCGCGAGGGCCGCAGCGCGCTGCCACTGACCGCTCGTGAGGGTCCGGAGCGCGAACACCTCGCCGGTCATGCAGTCCCGGACCGACCCGCTCCCGTCGCGCGTGCTCTGCTCGAGCTCACCGGTCAGCACGCGCGGGGCGGGGGTTGCGCACGCCCCGAGGAACGCCGCGGCCATGAGCAACGCCTCCGTCCTCACGCACGCAAGATACACCCGGCCCGGGGCCGCCTGAGTTACCCTGGACGCGCTTGTTGCGCAGGGTTGCCGCTCCGGCCGCGCTGCTCGCAGTGTGTGCCGGTCTCACACTCTACGGGCTGGGCCGGCCCCTGCTCTGGGTCGACGAAGCGGAGACTGCGCTGCTCGCGCGCAGCATCCTGGTGCACGGCATTCCGGAGGCGCGGGTCGGCAAGGACCTGATCTCGCAGGAGATCGGGCGTGAGTTCGGGACAGACCTGGTCTGGCGCTGGACCCCCTGGCTCGACAAGTACGTGGCCGCCGGCGCGTTCGCGCTCTTGGGCGAAGGGACGGCCTCCGCGCGCCTGCCCTTCGCGCTGTTCGGGCTGGCGTGTGTCGGGTCGATCTATTTTCTCGGGCGGAGTCTCTTCGACGACCGGCGGATCGCGCTCCTGGCCATGGCCTTTCTCGGCACCTCGGTGCCGTTCCTGCTGCACGTGCGCCAGTGCCGCTACTACGCGCTCGCGATCCTCGGGACGATCTGGGCCGTGCATTTCGCCGCGGCGACCGTGCGCAGGCCGGGCTGGCGGGCGCCGGCCGGCCTGGCGCTCGCCATGACGGGGGTCTTCCACGCGAACTACCTCACCTTCGCGGCGCTGTCCCTCGCGCTCGCCGTGGCGCTCTGGGCGCTCGGCATCGGCCGCGCGGCCTTCGCGCGGCTGTGTCTCGCGGCCGCAGCGATCGCGCTCGTGAACGGTCCGTGGGTGGTGTTCTTCGACATCTTCGGCAAGTCGGAGCGCTCCGGGGGCTTCAACGACATCTTCGCCATGGAGTATCTGGGGCTCACGCTGCGCTACAGCTTCCCGGCCGTCGCCGTGCCCGTGTTCGCGGCGCTGGCCCTCGCGACCCGGCGCCGGGAGATCCTGGCGGAGTGGCGCGTGACTCTGTTTCTCGCGGTCATCCCGGTGGTGTATCTCGCGGTGCTCTGCTTCGGCCTGTTCCGCTTCTACCGCTACAGCGTGAACCTCCTGCCGGTCTTCGCACTGCTCCTGGCGTGGATGTCCGTGCGCGCGTGGCAGATGCAGCGGGTCGCCGGCGGGATCTTCGCGGTGCTCCTGCTCGTGACCGGCGTGTTCTACCAGATCTCGGCGCTGCCGACCCGCTATGCGGGCTCGCTTCCGGAGGTCTCGTTCCACGAGCTCGACTGGGGCTTCCCGCTCGGCAACTTCCTGTACGAGCTCGCCTATCCCTTCGAAGGCGCGATGGGCACGGCGACCGTATACCTGGGGCAGCACGCGCGCCCGGGAGATCGCGTGTACGTGTCGTACGGCGATCTCACGGCCCGTTTCTATCTCACGGGCCTCGAGATCCGCGGCGGACAGACCGGCGAGTCACTCGAGGGCTGGGGCCCTCCCGAGTGGCTGGTGGTGCGCCGCTTCTTCCGCTTCATCGGGCGCACGGTTCCGGGCTCCGACGCCCAGGCCACGCTGGACTGGCTGAACGCCATGCCGTGGGACCGGTACGAGGGCATCGACCTGGGCGTGCCCGACCTCGCCTGGGAGTCGATTCCCGAGCCGGAGTGGCACTGGTTCCGCCGTCCGCCGCTCGGCCACGCCGTGGGTCCGGCCATCATCTCGCACCAGGTGAGCCAGGGTCCGGTGCACGGGCGCTGAGTCAGGAGCCCGGCCAGGCGGCGCGCAGCGCGGCCGGCCCGCCGCGCTCGATCACGTCGCCGTGTCCCGGAATCACTCGCTCGAAGTCCCAGCGCAGCACGCGCTCGAGCGAGCGCCGCAGCGCGGCGCGGTCCGAGACCGCGAGCGCGCGGATGATCCGGCTCGGAGCGAAACGCTGCCACATCCCGTTCGCGCGGAAGAACAGGCCGGAGAGCCGCGTCGTCGCGCGCTGGATGTGGAAGCACAGATCGGTGAGCACGAGCGTCCGCGAGGGCCGGTGGAAGAGCACCACTTCCTGGAGCCGGAAGCCCTCCAGCAGGTGAGTCTCGATGTCCGGCCCCCAAGCCTCGGGCGGCCGGTCGGCCAGCACGCCGCGGAACGGGAGTGACTTCCGGGCCGAGGGCGGCGCGGGTGCCGCGAGCAGCTGCGCCGCGGGATAGCGCCGGGCAGCGGCCTCGGCGAACTTCCCGTGCGCCCAGGGCACCACGATGAAGCCCACCGGACCGAGCGCCTCGAGCTCCTTGCAGAGCTCCGCCCCGATCGGGACCGGCGAGTGCAACACCAGCGTACCGGTCGCGAGCCGGATCACCGTCATGCGCACGGGGATCTCGATCCACCCGCCCTGCCAGCCGAACAGGTGCTCGACGCTCCACAGGTTCGCGTCGTGCGCGACCAGCGCCACGCGAGTGACTCGCGGCGTCAGCTCTTGGGGAACTTCGCGTGGCGCGCGCCCGTGATGAACACGGCCAGGCGCGCCGGCTTCGTGCCGCGGTTGTGCCAGGCGTGGCGTGTGCCGTTCTGCACCACGGTGTCTCCGGGCCGCAGGTGCACTTCCTTGCCGCCGTCGAGCTCGAGCCAGACCTCGCCCTCGAGCACGACCTCGAAGTCGATCGTGTCGGTGGTGTGCATGCCCGGCGCGTCGGGCTCCATGTAGCTCGCGAGCCCGGGCAGCTTGGCCTCGAGCTCCGCTGCCGCGGCCGCCATGTCCTTGGGCTGCGGCGCGGCGGCCGAGCTCGCGGGCGGCAGCGAGAACATGCCGAAGCGGAAGCCGCCGATCGGCGGGAAATAGCTGGGCTGCGCGGGCTCGGCGCCATCGTCCGGGAACGACGGCGCGCGATCGCCGCCCCACAGCTTGTGGAACTCGGAGCCAGGCAAGAGCTGGGCGGTGATCGGCTCGACTTCGCGATCGGAGACGAACACGGCCTTGCCCGAACGATCGTGACCCGTGACGACGCGGCGCACTTTCATCGTACCCTCCTTCTCGCTCCCATCATCGCACGTCGTAACCCACCGGAGGACCCGATGCCGATCTCGATCCACGCCGCCAGCGCCCCGATCTTCACGCGCATGCTGACCAACTTGTCGACCTGGCTCGACAAGGCCGAAGCGCACGCCGCCGCGAAGAAGTTCGACAAGGAGAACTACCTGGGGCTGCGACTCACTCCCGACATGCTGCCGTTCGCGCGCCAGATCCAGATCGCGACCGACACGGCCAAGCTGGCCATCGCGCGCCTGGCCGGCGCCGAGGCCCCGAAGTGGCCCGACGACGAGAAGACCTTCGCCGAGCTGCGCGCGCGCGTGAAGAAGGCGCTCGACTACGTGCAGTCCGTCCCGGCCGCGAAGCTCGAGGGCGGCGAGTCACGCGCGATCGACCTGCCGATGGGCCCCGGCCGCACGCTGAAAGTCACGGGCGAGGCCATGCTCGCCGGCTTCTCGCTGCCGAACTTCTTCTTCCACGTGATGATGGTCTACACGCTGCTGCGCCAGGGCGGCGTGGAGCTGGGCAAGATGGACTACCTGGGCGCGCCGCCGTCCTGAGCCGGGTCGGTCGGGTCCAGCCGCATGATCAGCCGCGGCGGGAAGCCGGTCACGAACTTGAAGAGCAGCGGCCGCGGGTGCTGTGAGTCGACGCGTTCGGCCTCTTCGCCGCTGACCGGCACCGCGCGGTAGCCGTGGTGCTCGCCGCCGGAGGCGACCTGCACGGCGGGATTCTCGAGCGCCCGGCGATACCACGAGCGCGGCCAGTGATTCGCCGCGACGTAGAGCTTGCCGTCGCTGTCGAGCCGGGCGACCACGCGCTCGTGCGTGCGGCCGTCCGGGTCGACGGTCGTGATCACGATCGTCGCGCCGCTCGCAGGCTGCACCCAGCCGAGCAGAGACTCGAACCCGACCACCAGAGCGACGTAGGAGACGGCCAGCGCCAGGACGATCTTGAGCGCTCTCATGTTCGAGACCTCCGTGAGACGAGTCTCAGCCTATCACGCAGCTCGTCGGATACACTGGGCGCCATGATTCGATCCGCGCTTCTCGTTGCGGGCGTGCTGGCCTTCGCCTCCCAGCTCTCGGACGCGACTACCGCTTCGGGGCTTTCCGAAGCGCTCAAGGTGGCGACGCAGCGCGCCGTGCAGTCCACCTCGAAGCCCGGCGGCTTCCTCGACAACTCTCGCATCCACATCGGCCTGCCGGGCAAGATGGAGACGATGGCGAACGGGCTGCGCGCGGTGGGCATGGGCGCGCAGGTCGACGAGCTCGAGACCGCGATGAACCACGCGGCCGAGAAAGCCGCAGGCGAGGCGACGCCGGTGTTCGTCGACGCGATCCAGGGCATGAGCTTCTCGGACGCGGCCGGGATCCTGAAGGGCAGCGACACCGCCGCCACCGAGTACTTCAAGAAAAAGACCACCGCCCCGCTCACGGCCAAGTTCCGGCCGATCGTGGACGACGCCATGAAGAGCGTCGGAGTCACGAAGCTGTACGAGTCACTGGTGGGTCAGTACACCAGCACGCCGTTCATGCAGGCGCCCAAGCTCGACCTGAACTCCTACGTGACCGACAAGGCGCTCTCCGGCCTGTTCACGATCGTGGGCGACGAGGAGAAGAAGATCCGCAAGGACCCGGTGGCGCGCTCGACGGACCTGCTCAAGCAGGTGTTCGGTCACTGAGCCACTTCCCCGGCACCGGGACGGCCTCGCCGTCGCCAGGCCACGGCGGCATGGTGACTCCCAGCGCGCGCAGCGGCTCGGTCCCCAGCGCACGGAACTGGAAGTGCGTGCCGAGCGGGATCGTGAGACACACGCCCGCCTCGACGGGCACCACTTCTTCGCGGCCGCTCTGCTTGCGCCACATCTCGCCCCGCCCCGACAGGAACCACCAGATCTCCTCCACGCTGCGGTGAGTCACCGCGCGCGAGGTCGCGCCCGCCGCCAGCTCGAAGTGCGCCATGCCGCCGCCGGCCAGTCCGAGCAGCACGCGCACGTCGGAGCCGTCGGGAGCGACCGCCGTGCGCTCGCGCGGCAGGCGCTGGGTCGCGAACTCCGTCACCGGCCGGCTCACTCGTGCAGGACGCGCTGGAAGCTGCGCGCGCGGAACGCGAGCACCACGACCAGCACGCCGAATACGAGCGCGTAGGTGCCGATCAGCCACAAGAGGGCGAGTGCGCCCGCGCCGGGCTGCACGATCAAGAGCACGCCGAACGCGACGGACGCGACTCCCGCCAGGATGAGCAGCCACTCGCCGCGGATCTCCTTGCGCAGCCGGATCGCTGCCGCGATCTCCAGCACGCCCGTGCCGATCGCCCAGATCGCGATGTAGAACAGGACGATCAGCGCCGTGATTCCCGGCTCGAGGAAGGTCAGGACGCCGATGCCCACGCCCAGCAGGCCCTCGAGCAGCAGCATCCACCACGACTCGTGGTGCGCGCGTCCGGCGACGGCGGTCCAGACGCAGAGAAGCCCGTCCGCGAGCGAGTAGAAACCGAACAACAGCACCAACACCGCGAGCGAGATGCCGGGCTGCGACAGGGTCAGCAGCCCGAACACGATCGCCGCGAGCCCGCGCAGCAAGAGCAGCCACCAGCCACGCGCCAGGATCGAGGCCAGACGTTCGTCGAGGGGAGTCATCGGGTGCCCCTTTTTTGTGATTTGCGCCACTTCCCTGAGTATCGCCCTGCCGGCTCGCAATGGGGCAAGCGGTGATCTGCAGGGCGTGTCATGATCGGCCTCCCGGCACGTGGACGCGGGCTTCCGCGGTCCGTAGGCAGGCGCGCCGAGTCTCACAGGACCTCGCCACTCCCGTGCATTTCGGCCCCGAAGCTCGCTTCGTAGATAGGAAATCCCCCCGATGAGCTGCTTTCCCCGCAGGTTGGCTCTGTCTGCGCTCGCATGCCTTTGGGCCGCCTTCGCCGCCGCGCCCGCTTTCGCGCAGACCGAGACCGTCGTCGCTTCCGACGACTTCAACCGCGCCGACGAGACGCCCTTCTCCACCGCCGGCAACTGGGGCCGCACGATCGCGGGCAACTACGACGGCTTTTCCAATCTCACTGGAAATCACGTGACCGGCGGCTCGCAGGAGGGGATCTACTACTGGAAGGGCGCCGGCAGCTTCAGCAACACGAGTCAGTTCGCGCGCGCGACGGTCGTGGACAGCACGGGCGAGCCGGGGCTGATCCTGCTCGCGGGCGCCGATCACTCGATCAACATGACCTGGGGTCCGCCGGGCCCGGGCGCGAACAAGTCGGTGTTCATCTACTGGTACGCCAACAGCCAGGACCAGGGCGTGCTGACGTCTCAGGTGGCTCCGCTCGCGGACGGCGACGTGATCGAGGCGGTGCTCGACGGCGGCGTTCTGCGCGCGAAGGTGAACGGCGTGGTGGTCGCGAGCGTCGCGAACACCACCACGATCGCCTCGGGCACGCCCGGCTTCATCACCTATCTGAATCCGTCGCTGCCCACGCTGGTTGCGGGCATGGACGACTGGCTGGCGGGCACGCCCGTCTCGTTCTCGCTGGGTGGCACGATCACCGAGGGCGGCGTCGGGCTCGCGGGCGTGCAGGTCACTGCGACGGGCGGCTTCACGGGAACCGCCACGACCGATCCGAACGGCGTGTGGTCGATGGCAGGCGTGCCCGGCAACGCGACCTCGATCGTGATCACGCCGGCCCTGGCCGGTCACCACATGACTCCGCTCACGCAGACCGTCGCGGGACCGGTGACTGGCAACGTCGGCGGACTCGACTTCACGAGCACCGCGATCACGACCGCCGTCCTGACCGTCAACGCGACTCACGGCAGCGTGACGCGAAACCCCGATCTCTCGCCCTACCCGCTCGGTACCGTGGTCACGCTGACCCCGGTGCCCGACCCCGACTATGCGTTCGCCGGCTGGAGCGGCGACGTCCCGCCCGGCCACAGCGGCGACAACCCGCTGCAAGTCACCATGGACCAGGACCGGACCATCACGGCGGCGTTCGGCTCCGCGAGCGTGACCGCGTCCGACGACTTCAACCGCCCGAACGAGACACCGCTGGTGCTGGGCAGCAACTGGGCGCAGGCGTTCGCCGGCGCATCGGCAAACCTGGTCAGCCAGCACGTAGTCGGCGCAACGAACGACGCGATCTACTACTGGATCGGCGCCGGACTGTTCAACAACACCCAGCAGTTCGCGCGCGCCCGCGTGGTCGACGCGAGCGGCCAGGTGGGCGTCGTGCTGCTCGGCGCGAGCGGCCAGGGCCTGATCGCTTCGTGGCACCAGGGCACGCTCTTCCTCTACTGGTACTCGGCCGGCGCGTACCGCGGGAATCTCGCGACTCTGCCCTCGAACCTGAGCAACGGCGATGTGATCGAGGCGGAGCTCTCGAACGGGACGGTCGCGGCGAAGGTCAACGGCATCGTCGTTCTGTCGGTGCTGAACACCACGACGCTCACCGCTGGCAACCCGGGCTTCGAGACCTTCCAATCCGGTGGCATCCTCGACGACTGGCAGGCCGGCACGCCCTTCTCGTTCGCGATCAGCGGCACGATCCTCGAGAGCGGCGCGGGGTTGGGCGGTGCGTTCGTGAGCGCGAGCGGCGGCTTCATCGGCACCGCGGTCACTGCCCCGAACGGCGGCTACTCACTCACCGGGATCCCCCTGAACTCGACCTCGATCGTGCTCACGCCGTCGGCATCGGGGCACAACATCACCCCGGCCTCGCGCAGCGTGGACGGGCCTGTGACCGCGAACGTGACGGGCCAGGACTTCACGAGCACTCCGGCGAACGCGACGCTCACCACCTTCGCGACTCATGGCAGCGTGCAGCGCTCTCCGGACTCGCCGGTCTACCCCGTCGGAACGCCGGTCAGCCTGACCGCTGTGCCCGACGACGGCTACGCGTTCGCAGGCTGGAGCGGCGACGTTCCTGTGGGTCACGAGACGGATAACCCGCTGCAAGTCACGATGGACCAGAACCGCAAGATCAACGCCATCTTCGTGCGCCCAGGAGTGACTGCCGCTGACTACTTCAACCGGCCCAACGAGATCCCGCTGGTGGTGGGCGGCAACTGGGTGCAGCCGTTCACGGGCGGCCGGTCGAACCTTGCGGGCCAGCAGGTCGCAGGCGGTATCGACGAGGCGCTCTACTACTGGCAGGGCCTCGGTGCATTCAATGATGGCGCGCAGTTCGCGCGCGCCCGTGTGGTGGACCCGAGCGGCCAGCTCGGTCTCGTGCTGCTCGGCGGCGCGGGACAGGCTCTCGTCGTCTCGTGGCACCAGGGCACGCTGTTCATCTACTGGTACTCGAGCGGGACCTACCGCGGGAACCTGATCACGTCGCCCTCGACGATTTCTCCGGGCGACATCGTCGAAGCCGAGCTCTCGAACGGCACGGTCGCGGCGAAGATCAACGGCACCGTGGTGCTGTCGGTTCCGAACTCCACGACGCTCACTTCGGGCCGGCCTGGCTTCGAAACGTTCCAGTCTGGCGGCATCCTCGACGACTGGGAGGCTGGGACTCCTACCTCGTTCGTGATCAGCGGCACGATCCTCGAGAACGGCTCCGGACTGGGCGGTGTGGTCGTGACTGCGACCGGCGGCTACACGGGCAGCGCGGTGACTCTGACCAACGGCGTGTATTCGCTCACCGGCGTGCCGCCGAACGCCACCGCGATCATCCTCACTCCGAGCGCGTCGGGCCACTTGATGAGTCCTGCGTCGCGCAGCGTCGATGGCCCGGTGACGGCCAACATTGGCGGCCAGGACTTCACGAGCTCGCCTGCGAACTTGGCGCTCACTACCTCCGCGAGTCATGGCGCTGTGCAGCGCGCCCCCGACCTGCCGTTGTACCCGGTAGGCTCCACGGTCACACTGACCCCGGTGCCCGACTTCGGCTACCTGTTCTCCGGCTGGAGCGGCGCCGTGCCTGCGGGTCATGAGACGGACAACCCGCTGCAAGTCATGATGGACCAGCCGCGCGCGATCCAGGCGCTGTTCCTGCGCCCCTCAGTGACTGCCGCGGAGTACTTCGATCGGCCCAACGAAATTCCGCTCGTGACGGGCGGCAGCTGGGCCGCGCCTTTCGCGAACGGTGCCGCCTACCTGACGAACGGTCATATCGGCGGCGGGTTCGGCGAGGCGGTGTACTACTGGCAAGGCACTGGAACCTTCAGTGACACACAGCAGTACGCGCGGGCGCGCGTGGTGGACCCGAGCGGCCAGCTCGGCCTCGTGCTGCTCGGCGGCCCCGGTCAGGCGATCGTGACTGCCTGGCACAACGGCACGCTGTTCGTCTACTGGTACTCCCAGAGCACCTACCGCGGAAACCTCACCACCGCGCCGTCGACGATCTCGGCGGGAGACATCATCGAGGCCGACCTCTCGAACGGCATCATCTCGGTGATGATCAACGGTCACCCGGTGCTGAGCGTCGCGAACACGACCACCCTCACCTCGGGCAAGCCGGGCTTCGAGACCTTCCAGTCCGGCGGCATCATCGACGACTGGGAGTCGGGCACCACCGGCACCACCCCGATCGGCGTCTTCCCGTATCAGCTGCAGTGAGTCGCTAGGCGGCGCGCGCGGCGTCTCCGGCCGCGCGCGCCCGCGCCAGGCGCACGCACGGAAGCTCGGGAAGCGCCCAGCGCACGAGCCGCGCCTTCCACCGGTCCATGGGCCGCAGCCCCAAGCGCCGCAGCGGCTCGGGCAGGTCGGTGCCCGTGAGCTGGCGCGCCCACTCCGGCATCAGGTCCATGGCGGCGCAGATCGACGCCCAGCGGTAGGCGCGCTCCGCCCGGCTCACGCGCAGCTCGGCGCTCCGGCCCGCCACGAAGTGCAGGAAGCGCACGAGCTGGCCGTTCAGGGCGAGCTTGGGGCGCATGCGCTCCACGTAGTCGTCGAGCTCCGCCACGGTCTCCGGCACCCAGTCCGCGCCGCCCATGCGGCCGATCGGCGCCTGCTCGCGCAGATACTGGTCCTTCTCCGCTCGCGTGAGCGGCCGCGCGTAGCGCTCGTAGGCGCACATGACTCCCCACGGGATCGAGGTGTGCACCCACGCGATCAGCTCGGGATCGAGCGCGCGGTAGCTGACTCCGTCGGGCCGCGCGCCGCCGATGCGCGCGTGGATGCGCTTCACGCCCTCGATCACGCGCGTGGCGGCGGCGGTGTTGCCGAAGGTCGTGCGCAGCACGTAGCCCAGGGTGTTGCGCGCGCGGCGCTCGGGATCCTTCCAGAACGACGAGTGATCGTGCACGCCGGCCATGACCGACGGATGCAAGAGCTCCATGAGCACCGTCGCCGTACCCGCGATGCCCAGCGTGGCGAGGTCGGCGTGGATCTCCCACGAGACACTGCCGGGGCCGCCCGCGAGCCCCGGGTCACCCGGCGGACCCCCGTAGATCTCGGGCTCGTCATGTCTGCCTCCGGCCGCCTCGAGGTCGGCCGCCATGCGCGCGCGCATCCGTTCGAACACGGCTGGAGTATAATCCCAGCAAATGCTTGGTTTACTCGGATTCCGCGGCGCGCGGAGCACGGCGTGAGCGCGCGGCGCAAGCGGCGCGATTTCGCGCCGAAAAAGCGCCCGGCGCAGGAGCGCTCGCGCGCCACGTTCGACGCCCTGGTGCAGGCCTGTACTGGGCTTCTGCCCCGCCTGGGGTACGCGGGCACCACCACGAACCACATCGCCGCGCGCGCGGGCGTGAACATCGCCTCGCTCTACGAGTATTTCCCGGGCAAGGACGCGATCGTGGCCCAGGTCGCCGAGAGACTCGTGGAGCGCGTGCTGTCGCGGCTCGCCGAAGGCGCGCCGCGGGTGCTCGCCGCACGCGGGGCCGATGCGGCGCGGCTGTGGATCGACCTGATCCACGACACGGTCGGGCGCGAGAAGGCGCTGATCGCCGTGTTCCTGGGCCAGGTGCCGTACACGAGTGAGCTCGAGCCCATTCGCGACCTCGGCGCGCGCCTGGTCGCGTTCTCGCTCGACATGCGCCGCCAGGCGGGCGGCCGCGTGCGCGAGGACCTGACTGGCGCGTCGCTCCACCTGCTGATCAACCTGGTGACTTCGACGATCCTGCAGATCGTGAACGACCCACCGGGCGACGTCTCACAGCGCGCGCTGCTCGACGAGCTCGCCCGGCGGGTCGACGCCTGGACGCGGCCGGAGCCGGCTCAGCGGCCGAACCGGCCCTCCTGATAGTCGCGGATCGCCTGCTCGATCTCGGCTTCGGTGTTCATGACGAACGGCCCGTAGCCGGCGATCGGCTCGTCGATCGGCTCGCCGCCCAGGACGAGCGCGTGCAGCTCGCTCTCGGCCTTCACGGTGACTCCCGCGCCGCTGGTCTCGAACAGCGCGAGCCGGCCCGGGTCCAGCGCAGCGCCGTTCTCGAGCGCGGCCTTGCCGTCGAGCGCCAGCAGCGCCGCGGACTGACCCTCTGGCAGGGGCAGCTCGACGCTCTTGCCGGCATGCAACTCGAGGTCCCACAGCGTGACCGGCGTGAATGTGCGCGCCGGTCCGCGCACGCCGTCGAACTCACCCGCGATCGGACGCAGGTTGCCCGCGTCGTCGAGCAGCCGCACGCGCGGGATCTGGCGCGAGAGCAGCGTCTGGTAGCGCGGCGGCGTCAGCTTGGCGCGCGCCGGCAGGTTCACCCACAGCTGCACCATCTCGAACGTGCCGCCTGCGCGCGTGAACTCGCGCGAGTGTTTCTCCTCGTGCAACACGCCGGAGCCGGCAGTCATCCACTGCACGTCGCCCGGACCGATCTTGCCCGAGTTGCCCGCGGAGTCACGGTGCTCGACCTCGCCCTGGTAGGCGATCGTCACCGTCTCGAAGCCGCGGTGCGGGTGGAAGTCGACGCCGCGCGGCCGCTCTGCCGGCGGAAACTTCGCCGGCCCGGCGTGGTCGAGCAGGAGGAACGGGCTCGGCGCACGGCCGTCGTGATACGAGAAGAGCGAGCGCACGGGGAAGCCGTCGCCCACCCAATGCCGCGGAGGCAGGGGAAGCACCGAGAGCAGCTTTTTCATACCTCTTGGATGCGGACAGGTTTCGCGGCCCGGGGCGCCCGGATCAGCGGCCCTGGAACACCGCGGCGCGCCGCTCCACGAACGATTGGATGCCCTCGCGGGCGTCCTCGGTGCCGAACACCGCGGCGCGGATCTCGGGGATCTGCGCGATCGCCGCGCGCTCGGCTGCGGCGAGATATTCGTGCGCGGCACGCTTGGTGATCCGGATGCCGATCGGCGCGTTGGCCGCGATGCGCTCCGCCAGCGCCAGGGCACGCTCGATCTGCTGCCCCAGCGGCACGACCTCCTGCACGAGCCCGATGCGCAGCGCCTCCGCCGCACCGAACTCGTCGCACAGGAGCAGGTGGTACATCGCGTCGCCCCAGCCCATGCGTGACAGGAACCGGAAGTGGGCGCCGCCCAACGGGGCGATGCCGCGCTTCGCCTCCATCTGGCAGAAACGGGCGTTGTCGGCAGTCACTGCGATGTCGCCCGCCAGCAGCATCTCGATCCCGACCGTGAACGTGATCCCCTGCACGGCAGTCACGATCGGCTTGCTGGCGCGGCGGCTCAGCCCGAACGGATCCACGTTCTCGGCCGGCAGCGGCGCGGCCGTCGCGCCGGGGCCGAAGAACTTCGGCATGTCGAGACCGGCCGTGAAGTGATCGCCCTCGGCGCACAGCACGCCGACCCAGAGCGCGTCGTTGCGCTCGAGCTCGGTCAGCGCGTCGGAGAGCTCGCGCATCATCTCCGGCGTGAACGCGTTGCGGCGCTCCGCGTTGTCGATCGTGATGCGCAGGATCCGGCCCCGCGCCTCGCTGCGTACGCGCCCCGGCTTCTTCGTGTCGGCCATGCGCGGACGCTACGCGCTGTGGTTGCTTTAAGCAACCTACTCCATCGAGCCTGAAACGGAGGCACGGCGCATGCTCTTGTGCACAGCGCATCGACACAAAAGGAGGTTCCCCCGATGAGCCTGCAGTCCGTCGCCACGAAATTCGTAGACCTGTGCAATCAGGGCAAGAACTTCGACGTCATGCGCGCGATGTACGCCCCCGGCATCGTGTCCGTCGAAGGCGACGGCCAGGAGACGGCCGGCCAGGGCCCCGTGATCCACAAGTCAGAGCTCTGGCAAGGCAACAACGAGATCCACTCCGAGCGCGTGCGCGGCCCGTACTACAACGGCCGCAACCAGTTCGCGGTCCACTACACCTTCGAAATCACTCGCAAGGAGACCGGCAAGCGGGTCACCCTCGAGGAGGTCGGCGTGTACACCGTCGAGAACGACAAGATCACGCGCGAGGTGTTCTACTACGACGGAGACCACTGACTCCGCGCTCACCGAGGTGGGTGCTCCGTCGCCCTATGGCAGGCTGTCGGAAGGCGCGGATTGCCAGCGCGGCCAGCCCGAAGAGCGCCAGGCCCGCGGGCTCCGGGACGAGGTGGAACGGGCCCACGCTGGCCACGGCGATCGGGCTGCTCACGCCTGGGACGCTCACGGTGAGATAGGTGGCCCCCAGATAGAACCCGCTGTCGTAGCCGTTTCGCGTGGCGCCGTTCAGGAGGCCGAGGTCGGGGTCGGGCGAGAAGCTCGGGAACGTTCCCACGGTGTAGGCCACGCGCAGGATGACGCTCGCGACCGGCGAGCTCGCCGACACGACGTAGTCGTCGTAGTTCGTCTGACGCGCGATCTGCAGGTAGCCCTGGTCGCTTCCGAACACGTACTCGGTGCCCGCGAGCTGGACGCGGACTTCGGGCAGCAGATAGACGGCCTGGTTGGGCAAGCCCGCCTGCTCGGCCGCGGAGGTGTCGATGGTGAAACGGCCGGTGACGAGCGAGCCCGGCGCGATGCCCGAGCTGCCCATCTCGACCTGCGCGTCGAAGCC
>DATKAO010000089.1 GCA_035498015.1 Myxococcota bacterium | reverse complement strand
CGCAGCCGGGGTCCTCGCGGTGCTGGTCACGGGCACTCACTCCGCGTGGTCGAGCTGGGGAGTCATCCTCTACCTCGGCGGCCGCATCGCGTACCTGCCGCTCTATGGCTTCGGTGTCTTCCTGGCCCGCTCTCTTGCCTGGCAGGCCGCGACGGCCGGGATCGCCGCGGTCTACGTCTCACTGTTTCTGTAGCTCCTCGGGAGACTCATGCTCTACATGGTTCTCGAACGCTTCAAGGGTGATCCGGGACCGGTGTACCGCCGCTTTCGAGACCGCGGCCGACTGGCTCCGGACGGCCTGCGCTACGTGAACAGCTGGGTCACGAGTGACCTCCAGGCTTGCTATCAGGTCATGGAATGCGAGGACCGTCGCCTGCTGGAGGCATGGATGGATCAGTGGCAGGACCTGGTGGACTTCGAGGTCCTTCCCGTCGTGACCTCGGCCGAGGCCGCCGCGAAGGTCCTGGGGGCTGGCCCTGCCGGGCAGCGTTGATCAGCGGAACTTGCGCCGGTTGTGATCGCGCTTGGCGAGCTCGGCTTCGACCTGCGCGCGGCTGCGCGGGTAAGTGAGCTCACGACCGCGGACGGTGCCCACGTAGGCGAGGTTGTTCCGCGTCGGAGTGAGTGAGCAGCGCACGCTCTGGGCGATCACGACGTCGATGCGGTCCGCGTGTTTGTTGAGCACCACGGCCTCGACCACCTGGCCGGTCTCGGTCTTGAGCTCGATCGTCTCATTCTCCATGACTTTGCCTCATGAGCAGCCCGGTCGCGGCGCTCCTCACCTCGGGAGAGGAGAAGCGGAACGCGGCGCGGTCGAGCAGATAGTGGATGAAACCCGTCGCGAAGCCCAGCGCGACCAGCGCCGGCACGACGGGGGAGGAGCGCAGCCAGACGGCCAGATGGCCGAAGATGCGTTCCGCGTAGGTGAAGCCGTCGTCGACGGCCTCGACCTCCATCACCGGCAGGAGCAGGGCGGAGACGAGCGCGAGCACGAGCAGCACCGCCCAGCCGCGCCGGTTCACGGGCGCGAGCCAGCGTTGCCAGCGCGCGCCGGCCGTCGCCGGCTCGCCCGACGCCGCAAGCGAGGTGAGTCCCATGGCTGCGCTCCAGTGCTGCACGCTCCAGGGCACGACGAACAAGAAGGGATCTCGCGCCACGAACGCGAGCAGCACCATGGCCGAGACACCCAGCACGTAGGCCACGCGCGGCAGTGACGGCCGGCCCGAACGCAGCTCGAGGACGAGCATGCCCGCAGTCGCGAGCGCGACGAGCGCGATGCTGCCGTGCCGCAGCACGAGCGCCAGGACGCCCGACAGGTTCGCGCCCAGCAGCGGATCGAGCCAGCGCCCCTGGAACGCGATCGACTCGGTCAGCGCATCTGCCAGCACGACGAAGCCACCGCCGATGACCAGCGCGAACCAATAGTCGAGCCGGCGCGCAGCCGTGTCCGATGTTCTGCCCGCGCGAAGCCGGTACAGGCTGAGCACTCCGAAGTGCTGAGCTGCGAAGTGCTGACTCACGAACAGATAGTCGACCACGGCGAGCCACACCACGCGCTCTGCCCGCGGCATCGGCAGCAGGCGCTCTGGAGTCAGCAAGACTCCGAAGCAGGCGGCGGTGATGAGCAGGGGCCCCACCACGAACCGCCACGGCTGCGCGGCGAGCAACGGGCGGTATGCCGGCGTCGCGTACACGAGCCAGGTCGACGAGAAGCGATGCCCGAGCCAGAGCGGCACCGTGAGCGCGAAGAACAGCCCGTCCACCGGGCTGGCGCGCACGTCGCCATGGCCCTTCCCCAGGAGCAGGACCAGGGGCACCAGCCACAGGGCATTCAGGACCCAGACGAGATCCCACGCCGGGCTCTTGATCCAGGGCATGTCCAAGTAAAACACTAGACGTCATGAAGTGGTTTGCCTACCTGCCCCTGTCGATGGCGTTGGCGGTCGCAGCGAGCCTGCCGGCGAGCGCGCAAGAGCGGATCGTGCTGCTGCGTCACGGCGAGAAGCCCGCGCAGGGCCTGGGCCAGCTCACCTGCAAGGGCCTGAACCGCGCGCTCCTGCTTCCCGCATTCCTGGCTCAGGAGTTTCCGCGGCCCGACTACATCTTCGCGCCCGATCCTTCGGTGAAGGCCTGCGAGCTCCACGGCGACGGTCAGTGCTACGACTACGTGCGGCCGCTGGTGACCATCGATCCGACCGCGATCCGCCTCGGCATGCCGGTCGACACTCAGATCGCCTACAACGACATCGGCAGGCTCGCCGACACACTGCTCGGTGAGCGGTACCGCAAGTCCACCGTCCTCGTCGCGTGGGAGCACCTCAACATCGTCCATTTCAGCGAGCTCGTGTTGCGCCGGCTCGGAAGCAGCGCGGCCGTCCCCGACTGGTCGAACGGCGACTACGACACGATCTTCGAGCTGCTCGTCGGCGCGAACGAGCCGCGCACCGTCCAGCTGAAGGTGCACACGGAAAAGCTCGGCGAGCTCTCGGACTCTTGTCCGACCGGCGTGAGTCACTGAGCTTTGTCGGAGCTGATCGTTCACGAGATCCCGGACACCTGGGGTCTGCCTTCGGTGGGGCCGTTCTGTCTCAAGCTCGAGACCTGGCTGCGCATGGTCGACATCCCCTACCGGGCGGTCATCGATGCAACGCCATTCGGCGGACCGAAACGCAAGCTGCCGTGGATAGAGCACGAGGGAAACAAGCTCGGCGACTCCGGCCTGATCATCGAATATCTCGAGAAGCGCCTCGAGCGCAGCGCCGACGCGAGTCTCTCGGCCAGCGAGCGCAGCGTTGGGCACGCGCTGCGGCGCCTGATCGAAGAGAACCTGTACTGGACGATGGTCTACGACCGGTGGATGGTCGAGAAGAACTGGCCGGTCGCGCGCAAGGTGATTCTCGGGCGGGTCCCTGCTGCGGCACGGCCGATCATTGCGCCGATCGCGCGTCGCGGCGTTCGAAAGCAGCTCGAGGCACACGGCATCGGCAGGCACTCTCGCGAGGAGATCCACGCGATCGGCCGAGCCGACGTCGGGGCGATTGCCGAGGTGCTGGGCGACAAGCCATTCCTGATGGGTGGCGCGCCGAGTCAGATCGATGCCGTGGCGTACGGTCTCTTGGCCAACATCGCGCTGGTGCCGATCGAGAGTCCCGTGCGCGACGAGATCCAGGGTCGCCGGAAGCTGATGAGTTACATCGAGCGGATCCGAGAGCGCTACTTTGCGCGTTAGCCCGCGTATCACCCGGTACGCGATCGGCATCGGACTCCTCTCTGTCGTGGCCGGGTCCGACGCGGCACCCGAGCCCAAGCCCGCGCTAGTGGACGTATCTCACGAGGCCGGGGTCTACGCCGATCTGCGCTCGGTCGTCACGCGCTGGCTCGATGCCGTGCTTCACCACGACGTCGGCAGACTCGTCGCGCTGGCGGCGCCCGAAACTCGCGACGGCATCCGCCGTCAGCTTCTCGACGACCAGTCCGAGCTCACGCGCATTCTGTTCGTGGGCAAGAGATCGGTTCGGTCACGCTTTGCGCAAGTCTCGAGGCCCCGGATCTATCTGTTCGAGCACACCGAACTCGCCAAGGCCGGCATGGGCACGACCGTCTGCATCACCCGCGACCCGCTCCCGGAGCCACTCCCGGACAGCCTGGAGAAGCTCCCGCCTTCGCTCGGTCCCGAGCCCGTCTTCTGCCAGTTCTTCTGGCGCGACGACACAGCCGAGAAACAGTGGTATCCGAACTACAGCTATGGCTCGTCCGACGACGGGGCGTAGGTGAAGGATTCCTTCGTGTGTGAGCACCTGGGTTCGGGCGTCGCGCTCCGGCCCGACGACATCCTGGAGTGGCAGGACGGTCCGGTCAGCGCCGCCCTGCGATGCTCGCAGTGTGATTCATGCGCGCTCCTCGAGTGTCTCGACCTGGACGAGCGGGGTCAGATCCGAGTCTTCGCCATGAGCCCGCTGACTCGTGCGGCGCTGGACCTCTACCTGCGCAACGTGGCGAAGGGAAGCTGCGATCCGTCGCGCGCGAAGGCCGAGTGGCAGGCGCTGCTCGCTTCGGCCGGCCGCCCTCGCCATCTCGTGGCCTACGACGTCGGCATCGGGCGGATGATCTCGATACGCGCCTTCCCGGAGGGCGAAGCCGCGCCGAACGGCCCCTGGCCGCAGCGCATCCCCGCGCGCGACGACCCGCGCTGGTTCACGCTCACGGGCCTGTCCAAGAAGAGCGGCGCGTTGCTCTGAGGTGATTCGATGTCCCGTACCGCTTCATGTTCCTGTGGGCAGCTGAAGATCCGGGTAGAGGGCGAGCCGCGCGGCGTCGGCATCTGCAGCTGCCTCGCCTGCCAGCAGCGCACGGGCAGTGTGTTTGCGGCGCTGGCCGCTTTTTCCGCACCCTACGAGGTGTCTGGCACCGCCACCGAGTATCTCAGGGTCGGAGATCGGGGATCGCGCTTCGTCTTCCGCTTCTGCCCGGTCTGCGGCAGCACGATCTTCCATACCGAAGTGGGCCATGACCGGTCCGTGAGCGTGGCCGTGGGGGCCTTCGCCGATCCGAGCTTCCCCGCGCCCCGGGTCTCCGTCTATGACTGTCGGCGCCACCCGTGGGTACAGCTGCCGTCCGGTACGCGGGTGTTCGAGACGGATCCAGACTGAGGACGTATGAAGGCAACGGAGCCACAGCTGATCACCCACCCCTCGCTGCGAGGAGTTCTGGAAGAGCTCGTCGCGCGCGAGCCGATCTTTCACCGGCCCGAGCACGGAACGACGCGCAGGCACTTCGAGGAGATGACGGAGCCCGACTTCTGGGAGACGGGTGCCTCCGGACGTCGCTACAGCCGCGAGCACGTCCTCGACACGCTGGCGCAGCGCTACGAGACGCCGCACGAGGATCCGTGGCTGACGGAAGGCTTCCAGTGCCGTGAGATCGCGCCCGACAACTACCTGCTGACTTACACGCTTCGGCAGGGCCCGCGCGTGACACGGCGTGCGACGATCTGGCGCCGCCGGGCCGGCGCCTGGCGGATCGTGTATCACCAGGGGACTGTGGTCGAGTCACCGTGAGCGACGCGCGCCCTTCCTACGAGCCGGAAGCGCTCCGCGCGCTGTTCGACGAGATGGCGCAGACCTACGGCGCGATGAACCTGGTCTCGTCATTCGGCTTCGCGGCCCGTTGGCGGCACCAGATCGTCGCTGCGCTGCCCCCCACCGAGCCTCTTCGCCGGGTCGTCGATCTCATGTCGGGGATGGGTGAGCTCTGGCGCTCGCTCTCACGGCGGCTGGGCCCGGACTCACAGGTGATCGCGGTGGACCTCTCGTCCGAGATGACTCGCCGCGCCCCGAAGCGCACTCCTTTTCCCGTGAGCGTTCGCACGGCGGACGTGTTCGAGCACGATTTCGGCGGCGATCGCTACGACGCCGTCGTCTCGTCGTTCGGTCTCAAGACACTGAGTCCCGAGCAACAAGAGAAGCTCGCGCTTCGCGTCGCAGATCTGCTGCGGCCCGGCGGAACCTTCGCGTTCGTCGAGATCTCCGTTCCACCCAGCGCCCTTCTTCGTCAGCCGTACATGTTCTACGTCAAGACGGTGATCCCACGGATCGGCCGGGTCTTCCTCGGGAATCCCGCGAACTATCGCCAGCTCGGCGTCTACACCGAGGCCTTCGGGAATTGCGTTCACTTCGCCGCTTGCCTTCGCCGCGTGGGTCTCGAGGCCGTGCTCACGAGCTACTTCTTCGGCTGCGCGACGGGTGTCGTGGGCAGGAAGCCCTGGTAACCTGTCGCGCTAGAGGAGAGCGTCATGGCAGCGTACCTGATCGCGGATGCGGAGATCGTGGATTCCGCGACGTTCGACGAGTACAAGCGGCGGGTCGAGCCCGTCATCGCGAAGTTCGGCGGTCGCTACCTGGTGCGCGGTGGACCCCACACCGTGTTCGAAGGAGACTTCAAGCCGCACCGGCTCGTGATGATCGAGTTTCCGAACATGCAAGCGGTCACCGCCTTCTACCACTCACCCGAGTACGCACCGGTGCTGGCGCTGCGCCTGCCCGCAGCCAAGATGCGATTGCTGGCCGTGGACGGGGTCTAGAGTCGTGAAGTCCGCTGTCTCTCGTCTCGTGATCGTGGTGAGTCTCTTGGCCGGGTTGGCCTGCCAGCGCGCGCCGTCCGCGCGTGCGACGATCTCCAGCGCCGAGCTCGCGCAGCAGATCCAGAGCGGCCATGCGCCGATCGTGCTCGACGTGCGCAGCGAGGAGGAGTTCCGCTCGGGTCACATCCCGGGAGCGCGAAACGTGCCGATCGACCAGCTCGAGGGCCAGCTGGCGACACTGGGGATCGCGAAGTCCGACGAGGTGGTGGTCCATTGTGAGCGCGGGGCCCGTGCCGCAAAGGCCGAGGCACTGCTCGACGCGGCCGGCTACCAGCACGTGGTCGATCTGCAGGGCCACATGAAGGGCTGGCGAGAGTCGGGGCTTCCGCAGGAGTAGCTCGCGCGCTCACGCGGCGAGCGAGTACTGGCGCCGCACGACGTGCCCGAGCACCGACACGAGCCGCCGCTCGAACCAGCGGCCGCTGCGCAGCGGGCGGAACAGCATGCGCTGCGCCTCGTCCATCGGGAAGTGGTCGGCCATGATCTCGCGGGCACGCTCGAGATATTGTTCGAAGGTCAGGCGAGCGAACGGCTTCGAGCCGCTCCAGCCCGCGTCGAGTGACTCGAAGGCGAGCCTCAGGTCCTCGTCGCGCACGAGCTG
Source organism: Myxococcota bacterium (assembly GCA_035498015.1). Classification (NCBI taxonomy): domain Bacteria; kingdom Pseudomonadati; phylum Myxococcota; species Myxococcota bacterium. The sequence goes on along the minus strand of DATKAO010000089.1, from coordinate 5,667 downwards.
GCTGCGCGCGACCAGCGTACGCGCCTTGCGCCAGGTCGAATTGCGCTCGCGCGCATCGTAGCGCACGAACAGGCGCCGGAAGTATCCGTAGTGGCGCACCTCGTCGGCGCTCATCGCGCGAAGCATCGCCGCGAGCTCGGGGTCGCTCGTGTAGTCGGCGAAGCAGCGATAGGCCATGGCGGTCTCGGTCTCGGTCACGCAGCGCGCCAGCGCCTCCAGCGCAGGGCTGGGGCGCAGCAGCTCGTGCGCACAGCGCGGGCCGTAGACCGTGACGAAGCGCTCGTAGCTGCGTGGCCAGTCGAACTCGGGCCAGGTCCGCGCCACGTACTCGCGGGTGACTCGCCCGTGGCTGCTCTCTTCCGCGCGCCACACCTCGCGAAGCCAGTCCTGTGTCTCCGGGTCGTCGCCGAAGAACGGCAACAGGTTGTCGACATACAGGGGAACGGTCGTCTCGAGAAACGAAATCGAAGCCAGAGAGTAGAAGAGAAATGAGTCGCGTCTGACCGTCGTTGGCATGGCAAGACAGACTCCGTAGCCGCGGCGCGTATTCGCGCTCGCGTCGAACGTCGCGATCCGGTTGGAGTTTGTGACTGTCACACGCCGTGTTACAATCGCGTTCTGAGCTCGAGTCACACTGCCCGGAAGCACCTGCGATGAAGCTCCACCCGATCCTCCTCGGCCGCACCAAGGTGCCGTATGGCCAATTCTATGGCGGTCTGTCCGGCTGGGCGGGCGTCGCTGCCTTCTTTCGCCCCCGTGCGCTAGATCGCGCTCCCGTGAAGAGGGCGGTCCGCTTCTTGGCGATCCTCGTGGTCGTGCTGATCGTGGTCGGCTCGATCGCGGATCTCTGCGACGGCTTTAGGGTGCTCCGTTCGACTCATTCGTGGCGGATGGCGCTCCTGGCCATGCTGGGGCTCGGCACGCTCGAGCTCCTGGGCGAAGGGGTGAGTGGCTGGCTCTTCCGCCGAGGTCCTCGCTAGCATGCGCGCGCTGGTTCTCTCGGCCCTCGCGCTGCTCGCGCTCGGCTGCGCGACCTCGGTCCGGCCCGTCGCGCCGGGCGACCTCGTCGGCGACGGACCATCCGCGACGCGCGTGACCGTGCGCGTGAAGGAGCCCATGGAGATCCACTCCGCGTCGACTGTGTACGTGCTCCCGGTCGGGGAGTACCGGCCGGTCCATGCCGACGACCACGGCGTGTATTTCGCCTCTCCTGCGGGTGTGCTCCACCGTTCCGGCGGAGCGCAGGAGACGCTGGTCGGCGGGCTGCACCTGCCGAACGCCGGCGGCCGCTACTACTCCTTTCCTTCGATGTACATCGAGGACTCTCCAGGCAAGACGCGCAAGCTGCCTCTGCCCGACGAGAATCTCACCGCCTACGGCAAGAGCGTCGTCTTCACGCTCGACGGCGTGGAACAGCTGCCCGATGGTCACTGAGAAGCGGGTCGCGCTCGTTTCCGACACACACGGCCTCGTGCGGCCGTCGGTCCTGCGGAAGCTCGAGGGCGTGGATCGCATCGTCCACGCAGGAGACGTCGGCGCTCCCGCAGTGCTCGAGGAGCTCGCGCGTATCGCGCCCGTCACCGCGATCCGCGGCAACAACGACCAGGGTGAGTGGGCAAAGTCTCTTCCCGACACCGAAGTGGTCGAGATCGGCAGCGCCTGTCTGTACGTGCTCCACGACCTCGCGGAGCTCGACCTCGATCCCGCCGCCGCCGGCTTCCAGGTGGTCGTCTCGGGTCACTCGCACCGGCCGAAGATCGAGCGGCGCGACGGCGTGCTCTATGTGAACCCCGGAAGCATCGGCCCGCGCCGCTTCTCGCTTCCGATCGCGCTGGCGCTGCTTCGCGTGCGGGGCTCGGAGCTCGACGCGCGCCTCGTCGAGCTGGAGGACTAGCGTGCGAGCGACCCTGGTCGTGATCGCGCTGCTCGTCGCTGGGGGCACGGCCACGCTGGACCAGGAGCTGGCCCGGCTCCACGTCCATACGGCGCTCGTGATTGCCGCGCCCGGTGTGGACGAGCCTCCGCTCTGGTCACCCGGATCGGATCGCCTGGCGGCATCCGTCGCCGGGAGATGGCGGACCGTCGATCTCGGTCACGTCCTGCTCCAGGAGGGCAAGTTGCGCCCCGGGCTGCGCATCGGCATGGTCGCCAGCCAATCGAGTGTCTCGGAGTCGAGCTCGGCGCCCCCTTGGAAGGGTCTGTCGCGAGCGAGTGCCCGCCGGATCGCCTTGAAGTCCGGGATCGCTCTGGAGCTCCGGCCCGAAGTCGACGAGCTGAGCACGTCACTCATCCTGACTCGCCCCGGGAAGCCATCGCAGATCGTATGGACATCGGATCACGAGACCTGTCACACTCTGGTCGCGGCGCTCGACGACCAACACGTCGCGTTCGTGTGCGACGGGAATGGAGTATTCGTGATCCGGCCCGGCGACATACCGGAGGGTGGCGCCCATGCGAAGTAGCACGCACGAGCGAGACCGGAGACAGGACTGGGCATGGACGGTCTTCGTGGCTGCTTTGATGTGCGCGGTGCTCGGGGCCGCGGTGTATTTTCTCGTCACAGGGACCGGCGACCGCGATCATCGCGCGCGTGTGGGTGCGTGGATCGCCGCGGTTGGCTCCGTCGCGCTCGCTGGCCAGACTCTGTGGACCACGCGGAACGGCTTTGTGTATCACGGTCGCCTCGTGACCTATCAGAAATCCGAGGAGCCCGCTCTATACCGGTGCTGGGTCGCGATCCAGTGGAGCGGCGTCGCCGCACTCGCGCTCATCGCGGCCCAGGTCCTGCTGCCGCGTTGATTCTCTACTACCGTGTCCTGGTCGTCGTGTTTGCGCTCGGATGCGTCATCTATGGCTTCCGGCGAACTCATGACTCGGAGCGGCTCCTGGTGTTTCGCCTCGGACGCGTCCAGCGGCTCGCTGGCCCTGTGGCGGTCGCTCTCCAACGACGAGATCATCGCTCGGCTGGTCCAGCTCCAGGGTCGGCCCGGCTCAGTGTGACCGGCGCAGCCCGCGCCAGGCGAAGGCCGTCAGGGCGAGAGTCCCGAGCTCGATCACGAGCGCCGTCAGGTGATACTGGTTCGCCGTGCCATCGAGCGCGATGCCGAGGATCCGGAGCGCGGGAATGAGCGCGAAGGTGAAGGTGGCGAGCCCGAGCGCCGGCTCGAGCCACTCGGCACGGCGCAGGCTCGCCAGGCAGAAGAAGCCGGGCGCGAGCTGAAGGGCGCCATACATGACTCGCAGGTCCGTGAGCGCGGTCGGCGTCAGGCTCGTGAGCTCGGCAAATGCGAGCATGCGCTCGGTCGCCAGCACGTAGAGAGCGCCGAAGAGAGCCAGGATTCCACCGGACCACGCTGCCGCGAACCTCGCGAGTCGCACGCCCACCTCACTTTCGCGCGCGTATCCTATCATCCCGAAGTTGGGCGAACGGGTTCACGGGTTCACGCGCGTAGACCAGGAGCCGCGTCCGGCGGAGTGGGTCGAGTGTCTCGACAAGCTTCACGCCGAGCCGTTCTACCGCGACTACAAGCAGCGCGTACGCGAGCTGCTCGCGCCGCGGGCCGACGGGCTCCAGCTCGAGGTCGGCTCGGGTGTCGGGACCGACGCTCGGGCGCTCGGGGCGCGTGTGCTCGGTCTCGATCGCTCGCGCACCATGTGCCGCGAGTCACGCGCGCGCGGGCTCGCGTTGGTGGTGGCTGCAGAGGCCGAAGCGCTCCCGCTGCGCTCGGGACTCGTGGCCGGCGCCTGGTCGGATCGCACCTTCCAGCACCTGGCGCAGCCCGACCGCGCGCTCGCCGAGCTGGTCCGGGTGCTGCGGCCCGGCGGGCGGCTCGTGGTGGTCGACCCGGACTACGGCACGCAAGCGCTCCCGTTCCCCGATCCGGATCTCGCGCGCCGCGTGCTCGAGTTCCGCGCCTGCCACGCGCTGCGCAACGGCACTCTGGCCCACGACATGGGCCGGCGCTTCGCCGAGTCGGGTCTGTGCGACGTGGCGGTCGAGGAACGCCGGCTCGTGGTCCGCGATCCCAGCGCGGTGGATCACGTGCTGGGGCTGCGTAGCTGGGCGCGGAGCGCGTCGTCCCGGGGGTTCATGACTCCCGAGGAAGTCACCCGCTGGGAGATGCTCTACGATCAGGTCGTGGCGGCAGGCAAGCTGCTCTGGTCGGTCTCCTTCTTTCTCACCAGCGGCCGCAAGCCTGGCGCGAGGTGACACGATGAGGCCACGGATCTCCGTCTTTCCGCTCCTGCTCTTGGGACTCACCGCCTGCCCGGGCACGGGTTACCAGGCCAACCGGATCCCGGAGAGCCAGGCGCTGCAGCAGCCGGCGTCGGTCAACCGTCCGGGTCCGATCCTGCACGAGCCCTCGGGCCTCGAGTTCGGAGAGTGGTACGGTGAGTTCGAGCGGGTCACGGCCATGCGCTTCGACGAGCGCGGGCTGGACGTCGGCTTCGGCTACAACCTGCGCAAGCGTGACTGTCTCATCGCGACGACGTTCTACGTGTATCCGGCCCCGCGCATGAGCTTCATGGGGGCGGCCCCGGAGGTCGTGTCGTCAGTGGAAGCGGATTGGCTGGCTCAGGAGTTCGCGCGTTCGAGGGCCGAGGTCGAGTACTACCACCACATGGAGTCCCCCGAAGTGCAGCCCTGCAGCACCACGGCCGACGGCGCGACCCTGCCAGGCACTGCGCTCACGTTCCGCGAGCGGAACACGACCGGGGAGCTGAAGCTCTTCGTGTACCGGCACCAGTGGTTCCTGAAATACCGGTTCACCTATGGCGACGCGTGCGGCGACGTGCAGCCGCGGCTCGAGAAGCTGATCGCGGGCATGCCTTGGGTGGCCAGGTGAGTCGCCTCTGGGTGATCGCGCTCGTAGCCCTGGCGGCCGGCGCAGCGCGCGCCGAGTCTCCGGCGCCGACGCAGCGCATCGCCTACGCGAACGACGACTCATTGCAGTTCGGCGATCTCACGCTTCCGCCGGGCCCAGGTCCCTTCCCGCTCGCGGTCGTGATCCACGGCGGCTGCTGGGTCTCGCGCATCTCGTCGCTGGACGGCACCGCGGCCCTGGCGGCTGCGCTCAACGAGTCGGGCGTTGCCACCTGGAACATCGAGTACCGCCGGGTGGGCGACCGCGGTGGCGGCTGGCCCGGCACCTTCCTCGACGTGGGCGCCGCGACCGACTACGCCAGAACCCTCGCAGAGACCCATCCGCTCGACCTCCGCCGGGTGGTCGTCGTGGGTCACTCGGCCGGAGCGCACCTGGCGCTGTGGGTCGCGGCGCGGGCAAAGCTGCCGGCCCGGAGCGAGCTCCGCCGCGAGTCACCGCTGCCGCTGCGCGGAGTGGTCGCGCTGGCGCCGCCGACCGATCTGCGCGCGATCGCCGCGCGCGCGGGCGACGTCTGCGGCAGCCGCACGCTCGAGCGTCTCCTGGGCGGCACGCTGCACGCCGTGCCTCGACACTACGCGGAGGCCTCGCCAGCGGCGCTGTTGCCGTTGGCCGTGCGACAGGTTCTCGTCGCCGGCTCCGAGGATCATCTGATTCCCCCGAGCCTGGTCGCGGGCTACGCGTCCGCGGCGCGCGCGGCCGGTGACCCGGTGGAGCTCGACGAGGTGCAGGGCGCGAATCACATGGACTTGATCGCAGCCGGCCCGCCCGCCTGGCCCACCGT
>DATKAO010000088.1 GCA_035498015.1 Myxococcota bacterium | reverse complement strand
CGCAGGGCCTCCCAGGCCGCCGGTGGAAGTGTCTTCTGCGCGTGGGTCAGTGCCGACTTGCTCCGGCCGCTCGCGAGCCACAGACGGGTGAACACCTCGGCTGGCCCCATCCAGAGCGCGTAGTAGAGGTCCGGCGGCAGCGCGCGGATCGTCCCGCCCTGCGCGAAGCGGCCCAGCCAGCCCGCCACCGACCCGAAGAAGCCCTGGTTGAGCTCCTGCACGCGGGCCTCCGAGGCCGCCACGACCTCGGGCTCGCGGCAGTGAGTCAGGTAGCTCGCGAGCTCCGGATTGCGGCCCACCCAGCGCAGGTGCTGGCGGACGACCGCCTCGATGCCGGCGCGCGCGTCGTCGTGAGCGAGCAGCTCGCGCGCGAAGGCAGCCTGGTAGGCGCCCAGTGTCTCGAGGTAGAGCGTCGCCGCCACCTCGACCTTGCTCGCGAAGTGGTGGTAGAAGCTGCCGACGCTGGCGCCGGAGGCCTCGCGGATCTGGTCCACGGTGGTGCCCCCCACCCCGCGCAGCAGGAACGACTCCATGCCCGCATCCAGGATGCGCTGTCGGCGCTCGCCTTCGCCCGTCTCTCGCCTCACCTCGGCGGACGATAGCGCGGCTTGACTAGAGGGATCCACTAGAGGAACATTCTAGAGCAATATTCTTTCATCGGAGGTCCCCCATGCTGCCCATCGCCGGTGTCTACGAAGTCGCCATCCCCGTCGCCGACCTCGCGCGTGCCGAGGCCTTCTACCGCGACGTGCTGGGTCTCGAGGTCGGCCTGCGCGACGAGCCGCGCCGCTGGCTGTTCCTGCGTGCCGGCGGCCCGAACGGGATCCTCCTGCTCCAGGAGCAGGCCGGTCAGGCGCCGCACCACTACGCGTTCACGGTCCGTGATGCGGACCTGGACGCCGCGGTCGCCACGCTGCGCGGCAAGGGCATCGCGGTCAGCGATCCGGTCACGCACGCCTGGATGCCGGCGCGCTCGGCGTACTTCGCCGACCCCGACGGCCACGCGCTGGAGCTGTGCGCGCCGCTCCCGCCGCGCTGATCCGCGTATGCTCTGGGCATGGAAAGCCCGAAATACCTGCTGCTCGACGATCCCCTGCCCCAGGTCCGCCGGGTCACACTGAACCGGCCCGAGAAGCGCAACGCGCTGTCCAACGCGCTGCGCGCCGAGCTCTACGCGGCGCTCGATGCCGCCGATGCCGATGACTCCGTGCGAGTCATCCTGATCCGCGGCGCGGGCAAGTGCTTCTCGGCCGGCTACGACCTGGGCTCGAACAACCTGGCGGCGCAGCCGTGGCACACCGCGGGCGGCGACGGCAACTGGCCGCGGCACGTGGTCGAGGGTCACTTCCGGGTCTGGGACCTGCGCAAGCCCGTGATCGCGCAGGTGCACGGCTACTGCCTCGCGGGTGGCAGCGAGCTCGCGACCTCGTGCGATCTCGTGTATGTGGCCGACGACGCGCAGGTCGGCTACCCGCCGGTGCGACTCATGAGCCCGCCCGACATGCAGTACCACCCTTGGCTCGTGGGCATGCGCAACGCGATGGAGCTCATGCTGACCGGCGATGCGATCTCGGGCGCCGAGGCCGCGCGCATGGGCTTCGCGAACCGCGCCTACCCCGCCGCCGAGCTCGAGGCGCGCGTGCTCGAGATCGCCGAGCGCGTGGCGAAGATCCCGCCCGACTTACAGCAGCTCAACAAGCGCAGCGTGCACCGCGCCATGGAGATCATGGGCATGCGCGCCGCCCTGCGCGCGGGTACCGAGATCCAGGCGCTCGGCTTCCACACGCGCGCCGCGCGCGAGTACATGCAGCAGTTCGCGAAGGGAGTCACCCACGCGCTGAACGTGCGCGACTCGCAGTTCGGCGACTACCGCACCAAGGAGAACGAGCCCAAGCCGAGCTAGACTCGGGGCGAGGAGGACCGATCCATGCGCCTGCTCGCCCGGATCCTGTTTCTCGTCTTGCTGCTCGGAGTGAGCTTCGTCGGCCTGATCTTCGCTGCGTCGGAATTCGGCGGCGAGGGGGTGGTGCTGCACACGCACGACGGAAGTGCGGACCGGACCACGCATCTGTGGGTGGTCGACGACGGCGGCTTCGCGTGGCTGCGCGCGGGCGTGCCCGGCACGGGCTGGCTCAAGCGGATCGAGGCGAACCCCGACGTGACGGTGGAGCGCGGCGGCCAGACCTTCCACTTCCGCGCCGTGCCGATCCACGAGCCCGCGATCCGCGACCGCATCCACGAGCTCATGCGCCAGAAGTACGCCTGGGCGGACAAGTTCGTGAGCATGCTGCGCGATCCGAAAGGCTCGGTGCCGGTGCGGCTCGAGCCCGTCGCGCCGCCGGCCACGCCCGCTCCAGCCAGCTAGGGAGTGACTCCTTCGGTCACTACGCCCGCTCGCCGGCGCGGAGCACCGAACGGAAGGCGCTGCGGTACTGCGACGCGAGAAACACTTCGAGCGCCAGGACCACCAGTGCGACGGGCAGCCCTGCCGGCGCGAGGAAGGTGTGGAAGGCCACGATGTTCACGACCACCGGCGCGAGCAGGACGAGCGCCAGCGGCACGTAGCGCCCCGTCAGGAGCGCGAGCCCGGAGACGATCTCCGTCGCCGCCAGGAGCGGCAGGAAGTAACCGCTGGCGATCAGCGCACCCATGAACTCGGCCGCCGGACCCGTGATCGGCGGCTGCGGAATGAAGTGCAGAAGCTTGTTCAGACCGAACACGAAGAAGACGGCGCCGAGCAGGATGCGCGCCGCGGTGGTCGTCTTGGACATGATGATCCTCCTTGGTTCCCAGGATGCGCCTGGTTCGGGAGCGGATACGGGCATCGCGCGGAGCTCACGGCGGCCCTAGCGACTCAGCTCGCGTGCGCGCAGCGCGAGGCCGCTGGCGACCGACGTGAGCTCGTCGCCCGAGCGGATGCGCTCCTCGCCGAAGCGCTGCGCGAACAGCGCGCGCACGGCGGGCACGAGTGACGAGCCGCCGGTGAGGAACACGCGGTCGACGTCGGACGCTGCCAGCGAGGTCTGCGCCAGGAGCCCGTCGACACAGGCCGCGATCGAGTCGAGCTCGGGCGCGATCCAAGCTTCGAACTCGGGCCGGGTCACGGGCGCGGCGATCTTCACCGGTCCGTGCTCGAAAGTGAACGCCGCCTCGGCGCCGCGAGTCAGCGCGACCTTCGCGGCTTCGACCGAGCGGTGGAGCGGGAAGCCGAGGTCCTGCTGCACGATGTGCAGGAGCGCGGCGAGCCGCTCAGGCTCGAGCGCCTCGCGCTGCAGGTCGAAGAGCAGCGCGAGCGTGCGCGGCGTGCGCAGGAACGACAGGTGGTGCCAGCGCTCGAGGTGACCGTAGAGCCAGCGCGGCACCGGCAGCACGCGGTCGAAGATCGAGCGGTAC
>DATKAO010000087.1 GCA_035498015.1 Myxococcota bacterium | reverse complement strand
GAGGCGCGGCCGCAGCGCGTGTCGCGCTTCGCGAACCTGGATGGCCTGCCCTCGACCTGGCGTCACCCCGACGTGGCGGAGCACGATCGCACGAAGCTGCTCGACAGCGAGATCTCGGGCTGGCTCGACTGGCGCCGTTCGACCGCCGGGCTGGCGCGCAAGGCGGGCAGCCCGGAAGAGCTGGCAGCGCGCCGCGGCCGCATGAACCCGCGCCTCAGCCCCGAATGGCTGCGCTATCTCGTGTCGATCGGGGCGCGCCGCGACGCCGACGGCTGGCGCTGGAAGCTCGACCCGTCGATGCGCTTCGGCGGGTTCGGGCCCTGGCGCCCGCACTGGGCGCTCGAGCGCCTGCGCGACTTTCCGGTGCCGCTGCTCGGGATCCTCGGCCTGATCGAGGAAGAGATGGGCTGGGGCACGAAGCCCGACGAGCTCGAGCCGTTCCTGCCGCCCGGCGCCGTGCTCGTGCCGTTCGAAGATTCGGGTCACTTCGTGCACATCGAGCACCCGCGGCGCGTGGCCGACCTGGTCCTGGATTTTCTGTCGTGAGCCGCACGACCTTCCTGCGACACAATCGTGTGTCGCTCGCGCTGCACGAGCTCGAGCAGCGCCCCGGGCCGGCGCTGCTGCTCCTGCACGGGCTCGGCGAGCGCTCGCCCGAGCGCCTGCCCGCCGAGCTGGCCGGCTGGCCGGGGCCGGTGTTCGCGCTCGACTTCACGGGTCACGGCGCGTCGACGCTTCCGGCCGGCGGCGGCTACACCGCCGAGGTGCTGATGGCCGACGCCGACGCGGCGCTCGCGCACCTGGGCGCAGTCACCCTGCTCGGCCGCGGGCTCGGCGCCTACGTGGCGCTCATGCTCGCGGGCGGGCGCCCGAAGGCGGTGCGCGGGGCGATCCTGTGCGACGGGCCGGGCCTGGACGGCGGGACGCCGGAGCCGGGCGCGCCCGACGTGACCCTGCCCGACCCCGCGCTCGTGGGTCCGCCCGACCCGTTCGCGCTGGCCGAGCTGGCGCACGACGTGCGGCCGCCGGACTACGCCGCCTCGTTCGCGCGCCAGGCGAGCCGGCTGTCGGGGCTCGCGCAGCCGGTGGCCGTGTGCGCACGCGCCCGCCCGGCCTGGCTGGCGGCGGCGCTCGCCGAGCCGGGCGTGACCGTGACCGGGCTCGACGCCGCGCTCGCGCAGCACGCGCGCGCGGCCGTCGGCGGTCAGTGACTCACTGGCGCGGGTCGAGCCGCAGCGTTTCCGGGTTCTTGCGCACGACCACGCCGTACCACCAGTCGACCCAGCCGTATTTCTCGGCGAAGGCTTGGGCGACCGCGCGCAGCGTCTCGGGCTCGGATACGACCGCCACGTGGCGCGGCGTCGTGGCGCCCGCGCGCACGAGCTCGACCTCGGGGTTGGCCTTCGCGCGCTCGCCCCAGCCCCGGCCGGGCCGGCCGATGCGCACGAACGCCGCACCCTGGTAGTCGACGACCCACATCTTCGTGTCCTGCGGCGCGCCGTCCGCGCCCCAGGTACGCAAGACCACGACCTCGGTGCGCTCGCCGGCGAGATACGTGCCGAGCCCCAGCAGTACGAGGCCCGAGAGAGCGATCAAGGCGAGTCTCTTGAGCGTCACGGGGCGACACTATTGCGCGTCGCCCCGCCGGGACTCTACGCAGCGAATCGCTGCGCCTAGGCGGCCGGCGCGCGCGCCTGGTACTTCAGCACGCGCACCTTCTCCATCGTCACCAGGCCCTCGCTGACCATCTCGTCGAGGATCGCGGTGAGCTGCTCCATGCGCTCCTCGGAGTCGACCACCTCGATCACGACCGGCAGGTCCTGCGAGAGCTCGAGCAGGCGCGTGGTGTGCAGCACGCTGTGCGCGCCGAAGCCGGCCACGCCGTGGAACACGGTGGCCCCGGCGAAGTGCTCGCGCCGCAGCCGCTCCACCAGCGCCGAGCTGAGTGACTGATGGTGCCAGCGGTCGCTCTCGCCGATGAAGATCCGGACCAGGACTTGCTCGCCGGTGAGCGTGCGCATTTCAGCTCCTTCCAAAAGCCAGGACCAGCGAGCGCGCGCTGCCCACGCCCAGCACGCCCGCCGCCAGGCAGACGACGAGCGTGACTGCGACGTTCAGGCCGGCCCGCGGCCAGTCACCGTCCGAGACCAGCTTGAGCGTCTCGTAGTTGAAGGCGGAATAGGTCGTGAACCCGCCCATGACTCCCGTGGTCAGGAACAGCCGCAGCGCGGGCGAGATCAGGGTGGTCTCGAGCGACACGTGCATGATCAGCCCGATCAGGTAGGAGCCGACCACGTTCACGAACAGCGTTCCCCAGGGGAACGACGTGCCCAGCGCGTTCAGCGCGGCCAGCGACACGAGATACCTCGCGCCGCCGCCGAGCGCGCTCCCCAGACAGACCCAAGCCAGCCGATCCATTGCGTCTCCCTGCTCGAAGGAGGCGCCGGACGGGTTCGGTCGAATGCCCCACAGCGCCTCGTGCCTGCCGTAGGAGTCATTGGCCGCTGCGACGAACGGCGGTTTCGGCGGACTCCACCGCCCTCGCGATCGAGCGCCGAGGCTAGAGAGCGCGCCCGCGCGCGTCAAGCGAGTCGCCGCGCGCCCGTGCCTGCCCGTGGGGTAGGCTGCGATCATGCAGGAGCTGAGGGAGGTCGACCTGGGCGAGGTCGAGGCCGCCGCGGAGAGCGGAGGCCTCGAGCGCCCTTCACTGCTGGCCTTGCTGCGCGACCGCGACCACACGCGCGGCAGCTTGCTGGTCTCGGTGCTCGTGCTCGCGCTGCCCTCGGTGCTGACCATGATGTTCTCGTTCGGCTTGTCCCAGATGGTCGACCTGTCGTTTCTCGGCCGGCTGGGCGCACACGCGCTCGCGGCGGCGACCTCGAGCGACCTCGTGCTGCGCCAGGGGCTCAACCTGTTCGTCATGGGTATGACGGTCGCCGCGCAGATGATGATCGCGCGCAACGTCGGCGCGGGGCGGCTGGATGCCGCCGAGCACGTGGCGGGTCAGACGTTCCTGCTGGGCGCGTGCCTGGCGGCCGTGGCGGCGCTGGTGGGTATCTCGATCCCGCACGTGCTCGCGCGCGTGCTCTCGCCGGACGCCGAGGTCGTGGGGCTCGCGACCTCGTACGTGCGCGTGGTGTTCGTGATGTTCTTCGCGATGGTCGCCGGCCAGATGTTCTCGACCGTGCTGAATGCCGCGGGAGACACCACCACGCCGCTCCTGATCTCGTTCGTGGTGACTCCGCTCGCGATCTTCGGCGAGTGGTCGCTGGCGTTCGGCCACGCGGGCGCGCCCGCGCTGGGGCTGGTGGGGCTGCCGCTCGGCTCGGCCTCCGCGGGCCTGATCGGCGCCGCCATCGGGCTCGGCATGCTGTTCAGCGGCCGCTGCCGCGTGCACCTGCGCGCGCGCAACCTGGTGCCCGACCCGGCCGCGCTGCGCCGCCTCCTGCGCACGGCCGTGCAGCCCTCGGCGCACATGCTCGCGCGCTCCACGATGCTCATGGTGTTCACGATCATGGCAGGCCGCTTCGGCGAGAAGGTGCAGGCGGCCTACGGCATCGGCGTGCGCATCGAGATGCTCGCGATCATGTTCGCCTTCCCGATCGCAAACGCCTGCGCGACGCTCGTGGGGCAGAACCTCGGCGCGCGCGACCTGCCGCGCGCGTGGCGCGCGGTGTTCACGAGCTCGGCGGTGTCTCTGGTCGCGTTGCTCCCGCTCGCCGCCGGCGTGTTCCTGTTCCGGCACCCGATCGTGAACTTCTTCGCGCCCGATCCCGAGGTCGCGGAGATCGCCGCGCACTATCTCGTCTACTCGTCGATCATCCTGTCGTTCTACGGCCTGTACTTCATCGCGTTCCGCACGCTGCAGTCTTCGGGCGACATGAACTCGCCCATGATCGTGTCGATCGGCACGGCGTTCCTGGTGGGCGCGCCGCTCGGCTACCTGCTCTCGCACCAGGCCGGCCTGGGTCCGACCGGGATGTGGATCGCGAACCTGATCTACGCGCTGGTGAACGCGAGCTTGATGATCGGCTGGCTGCTCACCGGGCGCTGGACGCACCGACACAGGAGTGTGTGATGGCCATGCCGTCGGGAATCGGAATCGTCGACCTGATGCTCGGCATCCCGAGCGACGACCAGAAGCGGGTGTACGACTTCATGCGCCCGCTGTTTCGCGACGCGGAGAGCCTGCGCAGCTTCGACTTCCCGGTGCAGTACATGTTCAAGGACTTCCCGAAGGTCTCGAAGCAAGAGGACTACATCAGCTTCACGCTCCAGCTCATGGACAAGTTCGGGATCGAGAAGGCACAGCTCGGAGTGAGTCGCGAAGGGCTGATCTCGCAGAAGGCGCTGCGCGACCACCCCGACCGCTTCTTCGGCTCGTGCGGCTGTGACCCGAACGCGGGCATGGAGGGCGTGCGCGAGATCGTGTGGCTCTACGAGCACCTGGGCATCAAGTCGGTATCGGCATTTCCGTGCGGCAACTTCCCGCAGATCCCGATCGGCGACAAGGAGTGGTATCCGATCTTCGCCAAGTGCGTGGAGCTCGACCTCACCTTCAACTGCTGCATCGGGGTGCCGGGGCCGCGCATCCCCATGGCGGCGCAGCACGTCGAGCAGCTGGACGAGATCTGCTGGTTCTTCCCCGACCTGCGCTTCGTGATGAGACACGGCGCCGAGCCCTGGTGTGACCTGGCCGTGAAGCTGATGCTGAAGTGGCCGAACCTGTATTACTCGACCAGCGCCTTCGCGCCCAAGCACTACCCGAAGGCGATCATCGACTACGCGAACACGCGCGGCGCCGACAAGATCCT
>DATKAO010000086.1 GCA_035498015.1 Myxococcota bacterium | reverse complement strand
GCGAGCTCGCGCTCGCCCTGCAGCACGTGCACGCGCACCAGGTTCTGGTTGTCCTCGGTGGTCGAGAACACCTCGCTCTTGCGCGTGGGCACGGTGGTGTTGCGCGGGATGATCTTGGTCATGATCCCGCCCTGTGTCTCGACGCCCAGCGACAGCGGAGTCACGTCGAGCAGGAGCACGTCGGAGGCTTCGCCCTTCAGCACGCCGCCCTGGATCGCGGCGCCCACGGCCACAACCTCGTCGGGGTTCACGCCGCGGTGCGGCGCCTTGCCGAAGATCCTCTCGACCTTGGCCTGCACGGCGGGCATGCGGGTCATGCCGCCGACCAGGATCACGCGGTCGATCTGCTTGGGCTCGAGCCCGGCGTCGGAGAGCGCGGCGCGGCACGGCGGCTCCAGGCGCTCGATCAGCTCGCGCACCAGCTCCTCGAGCTTGCCGCGCGTGAGTGTCTCGCTGAGATGCTTGGGGCCGGCGTCGTCGGCCGCGATGAAGGGCAGGTTCACGTCGGTCTCGTTGGCCGACGACAGCTCCTGCTTGGCGCGCTCGGCGGCTTCCTTGAGTCTCTGCAGGGCCATCGCGTCGCCGCGCAGGTCGCTGCCCGGATTCTTCTCGGCGAACTGCTCGGCCAGCCAGCCCAGCACGACCTGGTCGAAGTCCTCGCCGCCCAGGAACGTGTCGCCGTTGGTCGAGAGCACCTCGAACACCGAGTCACCGATGCGCATGATCGAGACGTCGAACGTGCCGCCGCCCAGGTCGAAGACCGCGATCGTCTCCTGGCGTTCGTTCTCGACCCCGTAGGCCAGCGCCGCGGCGGTGGGCTCGTTGATGATGCGCAGCACGTTCAAGCCCGCGATGCGCCCCGCGTCCTTGGTGGCCTGGCGCTGGGCGTCGTTGAAATAGGCCGGGACCGTGATGACCGCCTCGGTGACTTCCTCGCCGAGATAGTCCTGCGCGGTCTCCTTCATGCGCTTCAGGATCAGCGACGAGATCTCCTCGGGGCTGCATTCCTTGTCGCGCAGCTTCACCCAGGCGTCGCCGCTCTGCGCCTTCGTGATCTGGAAGGGCGAGATCTCGCGGAAGCGCACCACGTTCTCGTCGTCGAAGCGGCGGCCGATCAGGCGCTTCACCGCGAACACCGTGTTCGCCGGGTTGGTGACCGCCTGTCGCTTGGCGATCTGGCCCACCAGCTTCTCGCCGTCCTGGTTGGCCGCGACGATCGAGGGCGTGGTGCGGCTGCCCTCGCTGTTGGCGATGACGACCGGCTCGCCGCGCTCGAGGATCGCGACGCAGCTGTTGGTGGTGCCGAGGTCGATGCCGACGACTCTTCCCATGCCTTCCGTCGCGCGCGCGCCGAAGGTGGGTCAGTGAGTCAGTTACGACTCCTCGGCCACTGCGACCATCGCGGGCCGCAGCATCCGGTCCTTCAGCATGTAGCCCTTCTGGTACACCT
This sequence comes from Myxococcota bacterium, assembly GCA_035498015.1. NCBI lineage: Bacteria > Pseudomonadati > Myxococcota > Myxococcota bacterium. Next base: position 6,457 of record DATKAO010000086.1, on the reverse strand, counting down.
CCACGACGCTGCCGGCGGGCTGGTCGTTCCTGGCCACGCGCCGCACCGCCTCGTGGATCTGGGGATCGAAGCTCTGACCGAGAGCCTGGATCTCGGTGACTCCCTGTTTGGTGAGGAGCTGCATCACCGAACGGTAAGTCAGCTCGATCCCTTGCAGAAGGTTGTCAGTGTCGCCGCGCTGCTCCTCCTTGCGGCCGTGCTCCACGGCTCGTTCGAGGTTATCGACGATCGGCAACAGCTCCTTGATCAGATTCTCCCCGCCGTAGTTAAGCAGGTCCTGCCGCTCCTTCAGCGTGCGGCGGCGGAAGTTGTCGAAGTCCGCCGCGAGCCGGAGATAGCGGTCCTTCAGCTCCGCGAGCTCGGCGCCGCCTTGCTCCTGCGTGCCCGCAGGAGTGGGGGCCGGCGGCGCGTCGGCCTTGGGCTCCTCGAGCTCGCTCATCAGCTCTTCGGGTAAGTCGACCTTGGGACCTTTTGGCTCAGTCATCGACTCGTGGTCCCTTCGCCGTCAGACGAGCGCAGGTGCCAGCTTGCCCGACACGTAGCGCACGACCGGGATGATGCGATCGTAGCGCATGCGAACCGGCCCGATCACGCCGAGGCCGCGCAGCGGCGCAGGCCCGAGCTGCTCGGCGATGACCGCGCAGCGCGCGACGCCCGCATCGCCCAGCTCCTCGCCGATGGCCACGCGCACACCGCGCGCGGAGATCAGCTTGTCGAGCAGCGCCAGCAGGCGCTCCTTCTCGTCGAGCGCCCGCAGCACCTCGCGCAGGCGCCCGCCGTCGGCGAACTCGGGCTGGTCGAGGAGCTTGCTGCGGTCCCCCACGTAGAGCTCGGCGGTCGCGGCGCCGCTCACCTCGAGCCCGCGCGCGCCCAGCGCGAGTGTCTCGCGCCAGAGCGCGTCGGAGCGCCGGCGCTCGCCTTCGATCTCGCCCGACAGGCGCACGCGCGCCTCCTCCAGAGTGAGTCCGGCCACCAGCCGCGATAGCTCGGCCGACATCCGGTCGAGCCGGCGCTGGTCGGACTCGCGCTCGTCGAGCAGGCGCGTGCGCACGGCGCCGCCGTCGGACACGAGCAGCGCAGTGACTCGCTCGCTCGACACGCGCACGAAATGGACCTGCACCAGCCGCAGGCGCTCGCGCTCGACCGCCACGGAGAAGCCGAGCTGGCCCGTGATCACGGTCAACAGGTCGGCCGCGCGGCGCAGCGCCTCGGACGAGTCGTCGAGTGACTCGGCCAGGCCCAGCGCGAGCGCCGGCAGGGGCTCGTCCGCGAGCGGCGAGCGCTGCAGCGCGTCGACCCAGAGCCGGAAGGCGGCGTCGGTGGGAATGCGCCCGGCCGAGGTGTGCGGCTGCTCGAGCAGGCCCAGCTCCATGAGCTCGGCCATCGCGCCGCGCACGGTCGCGGACGAGAACGAGAGCTCGCCCAAATCGAGCGCGTCGCGCGAGCCGACCGGCTGTCCCGACTCCACGTAGCCCCGCAGCACCGCCAGCAGCACCTCGCGCAGGCGGGGCGCCAGCTCGCCCAGCTCGGGCGTCTGCGTAAAGCCGCGCGCGCCTTGGAGTTTCACGGCATCGAGGCTAGCCGCGGCCGCGCGCGGGTGTCAACGCCCTGGCGAGGCGGAGAGCGGGCCTCCGACCTCCCCTTCGACGTCGCTCCAGAGGTGCGGAAGGCCGAGCCGCGCGAGCCACGCCGGGCCGGCGTCCTCCTTCAGCATCGCGATCGTCGCCGCGCTGCCCGCGACGACACACAGCTCGGCCGCGACGCTCACGGCCGCCATCCGCCGCACGGGCCAGCCGGTGCGCGGCGACAGGATGTGCCCGTAGCGCACGCCGCCGATCAGGACGCAGCGCTCGTAGTCTCCGCTGCTCGCCAGCGCGCCCCGCTCCAGCGCGACGCGCGAGACCAGCTCGCCCGGGCGACGGGGGTGGCGGATGCCGACGTGCCACGGCCCGCCGTCGGGCCGGGGGCCGATCGCGCCGACGTCCCCGCCGAGGTTCACGAGTCCGCCGCCGGCTCCGAGCTCGCGGCACAGCGCACTCACTCGGTCGACCGCATACTCCTTCACCACGCCGCCGAGGTCGAGCTCCATGCCCGCGCAGGGGAAGGACAGCACGGGGGTCTTCCACGAGACGCGCTGCCAGCCCACTCTCTCGAGCAGCGCCTGCACCTGCCCCGGCTCGGGCAGCGCGTCCTGGCCCTGGAAACGCCAGGCGCGGCGCAGGATGCCCGAGGTCACGTCGAACAGGCCGCCGCTCTCGCGGTGACACGCGTCGGCATAGGCGAGGAGGCTCGCGGTCTCGGGGTCGACGGAGATGCTACCCCCGCGCGCCGCGGTGCGGTTGATCTCGGACAGGAGACTCGACTCGCGGTAGCGCGAGTAGAGCGCCTCGAGTCTCTCGACCTCGGCCGCGGCCTGCTTCGCGACGTCGCGCGCGTGCGGCTCGGAGCGCGCGCACAGCGCGAGCTCGCAGGGCGAGCCCATCGCGCGCCAGACGTGGCGGTAGGGCTCGAGGCCGGGCGCGCTCACAGCTCGATGCTCCAGCGGAGCACCAGCGTGCCACGGCGCTCGAGCTGGAAGCCGTTCTGGTCGTCGAGCAGCGGCTGCAGCCACTCGACCCCGATGCGATTCCCGGAGAGCGAGCGAAACGGCAGGAGCGCGGACGCGCCGATCCCCAGGTCCCAGTACTGGCCGCCGTAGTTGCCCGGGAAGTCCTGGGGGCCCGAGGTGGTGTGCAGCGCGTCGTAGCGGCCCTGGATCGCGCGCTGCATGCCGTAGGTGCCGCGCAGGGTGAACGACAGCCAGTGAGTCGCCGACCAGCCTCCCCATATGCTGGCCTGGAAGACGTCACCGAGCGCGTAGCCTGACTCGTTGGCGTGCTCGAGCCGGGTCACGCCGCCGACCTGCGCGCCCCACGAGAACTGCGCGAGTGCGCCCGTGTAGGTCAGGCTGGGCATGAGGTCCCAGGTCCCGCTGCCGAGCTGCATCATGTAGTGGGTGAAGCCCTGGTCCTGCTGGTGCTCGCGCCGCTCGCGGATGTCGACGGCGCCCGTCGGCGCGCTGAGCCCCAGGCCGAAGTGGACGTGCTGTGTCTCCAAGTCGAGCAGCTTGAAGAGCGCGTACATGCCGATGTCGCCCACGCCGCCGGTCGCGTGATCGTGGGCGTGAAGATCGGGCACCGCGCCCTGGAGCGGCCGCAAATCCATGTCGTTGTCCACGAACTGCGGCATGAGCATGAGGTTCAGCCAGTCGGTCGGGGCGTACATGAGCTCGAGCATGTGCATGTGCATCTCCATCGAGCTCGGCGCCGTGCGGCAGGGCGCGCCCTCGCAGCCCAGCGCGAGCACCTCGGCATCGCTCGCGGAGCGCGAGCCCCGCAAGAGGTCGCCGCGCGCGCTGCTCCACCAGGACTCGTAGGCCACCATGAACGCGCCCGGCCGGGTCAGCATGTGGGCGAGCATGACTCCCGCCGGCGCTGCGGCGTGGAGAAGGTGCTCTTCGTGACCCTCGGCGGCCCGCCCGAACTCGGTCAGCGCGTTGGAGTCGAGCGTGATCGACGCGCCCACCAGGTACGCGTCGTAGTCCGCGAAGCTCGACTCGCCGCCGCCGCCGAGCTTGAGCCCGCCGTCGTGACGGTAGTACTCGAAGCTCGCCGAGAGCCGGACGCCCGGGTCGAGCAGCTTGTCCAGAGTCACTCCTGCGCTGAGCGCGCCGAAGCCCGACAGGCGTTGGTCGCTCGAGTAGCTGGCTGGCAGCCGCCGCGGATCGAAGGGCGTGATCGAGATGATGTCGCCGGTGTCGGGGTCGGACACGACGGTCTGGTAGGCCTGCGGCGTCAGCAGATAGGGAGTGTAGAAGCGGGCGGCGTCCTGCGAGTAGTAGCGGAAGCGCGGAGTCATGGTCCATCCGCGCGGCAGTGGCTGCGCGAGGCTCAGCTCGAAGGTGTGCGCGCCGATACCCCAGTCGTCGCGGAAGTAGCGGTATCCCAGGTGGAGCGAGGCGTCGAGCGGCGCGAGATACTGCACGAAGCGCGTGTCCCAGACCCATTGGCTGCGCGAGCTCGGCCGGCGCTCGAGCAGCGCGTGCACCTGGGCGTAGAAGCCGCCCGGCGGGGCCAGAAACTGCTGCTCGGGATCGATGAATCCGACCTCGACCACTTTGTACGGGTTCGCGAGATAGCCCTGGCTGCGGGTGAAGCCCAGGCTGGTGCTGAAGAACGCGTCCTTGGTCAGCACCTGGTGGAGTCCCGCCTGGAGCGCCCAGTCGGTGCGCTCGTCGCGCAGGCGCCGTTCACCGCTGCCCGGCGAGTTGTGGATGCGGCTGCCGGCGGACGTCACGTCGATGTACGGGACGGCGTCGTGGTCCAGCAGCGCGTCGACGTCGGCGCGCGTGTAGCTCGCGTCGAAGCTCACGCTGGTCCGCTTCTGCGCGAAGTCGAGCGTCCCGCCCAGGCTGCCGTAGCCGGCCTCGTAGTCCTTCTCGAGCGAGCTGCCGCCGCCGGCGCGCAGAGCGAAATCGTCGCCCTCGTACTCGAGCGACAGGTCCATCTGTCTGCGCGCCTCGGGCGACGCCGAGGAGAGCGTGTGCACGAGCCGCGTATCCACGCCGAGGAACTCGCCCAACGAGTTGCGGCGCACGGGCCGCAGGTGCCCGTCGAGAAACAGGTCGCCCTCGATGTACGGCGTTGCGCCGGAAACCCCGTCGGGCTTGGTGGGGTGGTTGCCGCCGAAGACGAGCGGCGCGGTCGCGATCGGGGTCGCGCCGGACCAGGTGTCTTGCGCGTAGGCCACGCCGAGGCGCAGCCGGTCGGTCAAAGTGAGCTTGCCCGACGCGGAGAGACTGTCGACGCGGATCGGATGGAAGTCGCTGTGGATGCCGTCGAGGTCGCGCTTGCCTTCCTGGTACTCGCCGTACTGGAATGCGAAGCCGTCGCCCTCGTCGGCGCGAGAGGTGACTGCCAAACCCGGCAGCATGAGCGCCGCCGCCGTCAGCGCACGCAGTGGCGGCGACGGGCGCGGCGGACGCAGGGCACGCAGGAATGACTCGAGGCGGACCGAGAGCCAGCGGACCAGGCGCCTAGTAGCAGCCGCAGCCATGCCCCTCGCCGAACGACCCGCCGAGCGACGCCTCGCGGCTCATGTAGACGTGCTCGCGCAGCGCGCGCAGCTCGGGCGCGGGCTCCGCGGCCATCTGGGGCTTGGCCAGGCGCTCGCGCTCCCAGGGCGCGACCTCGGTGCAGCCCGCGAGCGCGAGCGCGGCCAGCAGCGTCGCCAGGGCGCGAGTCACCGCGAGCTCTCGGCGAGCAGCTCTCGTGCGCGGGCACGCAGCTCGGGGCCCTCGCCGCTGCGGAAGCCGAGGTAGACGGCGCGAATCACTCCGTGGCGGTCCACGAGATAGCTCGAGGGCATGCCCTGGACTGCGAACTCTCGCGCGCAGCGCCCGCCCGGGTCGAACAGCGGGCTGAAGCTCACGGGGTGCTTGGCGAGGAAGTCACGCGCGTCGGCCGCGTGCTCGTTCACGTTCACCGCCACGACGCGCAGCCCGTCGTCGCCCAGCTCGCGCTGCAGCGCGTCCAGGAACGAGAAAGACTCGATACAGCGCCCGCACCAGGTCGCCCAGAAGTCGACCCAGACCACCTCGCCGCGCAGCGCGCGCAGCTGCTGCATGCCCTGACCCGACAGGGGAGTGAGTGCACAGTCGGGCGCCGGGGCGCCGACGTCGGCGGCGCGGGCAGGGCCCGCCGCGGCGAGGGCGAAGCCGCACGAGGCGGCGCACAGAAGCGTCCGGAAGCTGCTCACGAAACTCCATCGTACCAGCACGTTCCTTCGCCCCGGCCGGGGTGCGACAACATGCCGCGGCCCCGGCGACTTCGAGTGCGATACAAGACGCGACATGAAAACACTTCATCCGATCGCGTTCGCGCTGTCCGTCTCACTTCTCGCCGGAGTCGCCGCCGCCCACACCACGATCCCGACGCAGTCCACCGAGGGCTTGCGTTCGAACGGCTATCTCCGCATCGGTCATGGCTGCGAGGACGGCGCGCGCGACGTGGTCGCGCAGAGCGTCGTGTTCCCCACCGACGCGCCCGTGCTCTCGTCGAGTGACCCCAATCAGACACCGGCGAGCCTGGACCAGGTGATCGAGCAAGGCGGCCTCGCGGGACTCCCGAACCTGGTCCAGGACCGCAGCGTGTTCAATGTGCAATCGGAGAAGACCGACGGAAACGGGAACGCGATCGGCTTCGTCGGCAGCCGGGGTCGGCTGCGCCAGGGCCTGATCGGACAGATCCCCTTCGAGTTCACTGGCCCGAACTTCCTTGCCGAGTCCTGCGCGAAGCGGCTGCTGATCCAGGTTGCGATTGCCGATCTGTGTGCAGTGGGAAGTCAGCCCGTGCGCGGGGACAAGCTCAACCTGTGGATCCCGGACAACGGCTCGCAGCTCGCGACCAAAGGCGCCGCG
>DATKAO010000085.1 GCA_035498015.1 Myxococcota bacterium | reverse complement strand
TTCTTGATCGAGAGACTCGCGCGCGAGAGCCGCACCGCGTAGTTCAGGCAGATCGCCACCAGGAACAGCTCACCCAGGAAGAACATGGTCGAGCTCGGCGTCCAGGCGCCGATGGCGCGCGTGAGCATGCGCAGGCCGTCGAGCCAGAGTGACAGCACGAGCAGCGACGCCGACACGGCGATCCAGATCGGCGTGTACTCCTCGCGCAGGCGTCGGCGCCGCACGAGCCACAACACCGCGCTGACCAGGAGCAGCGAGATCGAGAGCGCGAGCCAGCGCGCGGCCTCGAGATCGGGGTTGTCGAGAAACAGCTCACGCAGATGCGCGGTTTCGTTCACGGCGGCGTCCTCCAGCCGAAGCGGCCCAGACGGAGAGCATCATCTTGTACACGTACCAGATCGAGCGCAGGCCGCCGTGCAGGGTCGACTTGCGCGGCGAGGTCTTCATCTCGACCGAGACCTCGCGCACGGCCAGCCCGTGCCGGTGCGCGGTGAGCAGCACGTCGACGTCGGGGTAGTCACTCGGGAAGGCGTCGCCCACGTAGAGCTCGAGCACGCGCCGGCCGAGCGCCTGGAAGCCCGAGGTCGGATCGGTCACCTGGATGCCGAAGGCGCGCGCCAGGCCCACGAAGAAGCGCCGGCCCAGCGAGCGAGTCACGCCCATCTCGTAGCCGGTGGGCGAAAGGAAGCGCGAGCCGATCACCAGGTCGCATTCGCCGCGCAAGATCGGCGCCGCGAGCCGCGGCACGTCGCGCGGGTCGTGCTGGCCATCGGCGTCCATCTGGACCGCGTAGTCCGCCCCGCACGAGAGCGCGTACTTGTACCCCGTCTGCAACCCCGCGCCATAACCCAGGTTGAACGGGTGGCGCAGCACGGTTGCGCCTGCGGCGGACGCCACGGCGGTGGTTGCGTCGCGCGAGCCATCGTCCACCACCGCGATCTCGAGGTCGAGTTGCAGGGCGGAAATCGCGGACAAGAGGGCCGGAAGCCGGGGCGCCTCGTTGAAGGCGGGAATCACCAGAACTCCGCGTGCCGGCTTGGCTTCGGGCATCCGGTCATTCTGTCGCAAACGCGACAGACTTGCCGAATCGCTTCGGGTCAGTTTCCGTCTCAGCTCACGTCGGGAGGGAACCGATAGCGCCAGGGATGGCGCTGGACGTCGGGGAGTCCGTGAAGGGAAAGCTGCCACAGCTGCTGCGCTGGCTGGTGATCGTTGCCGCGGGCGCCGGGTTTCTCGGCGTGCGCGCGGTGCAGGTCGACCACCCCGCGCCGTCCGATGCGCCGATCGAGGTCGCGGTCACGGTCGACGACCTGCCGCGCATGGCGATCCCGAATTCGGGGTCCGCGGACGTGGTGCTACACCGGCTGGTGACGGCCTTCCAGCGCCACCACCTGCCGCCGGTGACCGGCTTCGTGAACGGCAAGCGGCTCGAGGAGCACCCCGAGGATCGCGCCGCGCTCCGGGAGTGGCTCGCGGCCGGCAACCGCATCGGCAATCACACCTACTCGCACCCCGACCTCGCCAAGACGTCGCTCGCGGAGTTCTCGGAGGACGTGCGGCGCAACGAGGCGGTGCTAGAGTCACTGCAGCCCGGTCACGACTGGCGCGTGTTCCGCTACCCGTTCCTGCAGGAGGGCGCGAGCGAGTCGGCACGCGAGGCCGCGCGCTCCTACCTGTTCTCGCGCGGCTACCGCATCGCCGAAGTCACGGTCGACTTCGAGGACTGGCAGTGGTTCCCGATCTTCCACCGTTGCCACGCCGACGACCGCGACGTGGAGAAGCTGCGCGCGCGCTACCGGCGCGCGGCGCGCGACACGCTGCTCGACTCCGACCGCCAGGCGCGCACGCTGTTCGGCCGGCGCATCCGCCAGGTGCTGCTGATCCACGCGGGTGAGTTCACCGCCGACATGATCGACGACCTGCTCGAGGAGTACGAGGCCATGGGCGTGCGCTTCGTGTCGCTCGACGACGCCATGCAAGACACGGTCTACCACCTCGACCCGCGCTTCGCGCGCAACTGGGGCAGCCCGTTCCTGTACCAGGTGCGCACGGCCCTGCGCGGCGAGGATCCCAACGCCAAGTGGCCGCCCTACCCGGAGCTCGCGTCCTACTGCCAGTGAGTCACTCGCCGAAGCAGGCGGTGACCCGGAACTCGCGGAAGGTCGGCCCCGACCAGAAGATCCCCTCGGGGTTCACGTCGCACACGCGCACCGGCTCGGGCGCGGGGTTCGCGCGCTGCGCGTGCCAGAAGGCCACGGCGTGGCGCGGCGCGAGCTCCGCGGGCGTGCGCGTGTCGAGCTCGAAGGGCCGGGTCACGAACAAGACGAACGCCGCGCCCACGACCAGCGCGGCGCGGGTGAGTCGCGCGGGCCCGGGCACGTCGCGCGCCAGGCCGAGCGCGGCCGCGATCGCGAGCCCGAGCGGCACGAACAGCCAGTAGCGCAGCTCCTGGCACTGCGGCAGGAACGCGACCCCGAGCAGCGCCAGCCCGAACGCGAGCTGCGCGCTGCGGCCGAGCTTCCCGGCGCGGCGCGCGCGCAGGGCGCCCGCGAAGCACGCCAGGAGCGTCCACGGGAACCAGCCGCCCAGGCGGTGGTGGGGGCTGCGCGCCGGATCGGCGCGCGCGCTCTGGTCGATCGACCAGTAGAAGCGCTCGCCCGAGTAGAAGCGGCTCCACTCCGCGACCGAGGCCAGGAAGCGCACGGGCCGTGGCTGGGGCTCGAGCCAGGTCGGCAGGTTGTACGCGCCGGAGTCCGCCTCCACGGTCGCGTTGGGGAACAGCCGGGGCGCGACCGGAAACACCACGGGGTACACCGGATTGTGGAACACCACGAGGTTGCGCACCGGCCAGGCGCCCAGCCCGAGCACGAGCGCGGCCACGAGCGCCGCCGCCGCGCGCCGCGACAGCTGGCCCGCGCGCGCCAGCCCGACGAAGCGCAGCAAGAGCGCCGAGCCCAGCACCGCCGCGACCGGCCAGGCCTGGAACTTCGACAGCTGCGCGAGCGCGAGCGCCGCCACGGCCAGCGCGCCCACGGCTGCGCGCGGGCGCAGTGACTCGCATTCGAGCTCCGAGAGGGCCGCGAACGCCAGCGCCAGGAACGACGCCGTGAACAGGTCGACGTAGCCCGACGGGAAGTGGAACACGAACAGCGGCACGCCGAGCAGCGCGGTCGCCAGCCAGCGCAGCGAGATGCGCCGCCCGTAGAGCCAGCCGAGCCCGGCGGCGAGCGCGCCGCAGCCGACCAGGTTGAGCGCGCTGGCCATCGAGAAACGCCCGGTCAGAAACACGAGCCCGCCCTCGATCACGCGCGGCAGCGGCGGGAAGCCCGCGATCACCGCCACCAGCCGCGGCTCGGGCGTGTAACTCGTGAGTCCCCAGGCTTGCAGGGCGCCCGGCAGGTGGTAGGCCAGGAAGTCCCAGTCGAGCGGGAAGCGCAGACAAGCGATCTCGGCCAGCCGGCCGTAGACCGCCGCGAGCGCGGCCCAGTGGAGCGCCGCGCGACCGGCGGCGAGCGCGGGCTTTCGAATCATGGCGGGCGGCGACTCTAGCGCACGGCGCTCGCGCGGCTCACACTTCCCGGCACGCGCGTGACACGCGCGAAGGGGGAGTCATGCAGGCACCGATCACCGCGCTCTGGGCTGGGCTGCTCGGCCTTCTCATGCTGGCACTGGCCATCCAGGTCGTGCGCACGCGCGTCTCGCAGAAGGTCGGCTTCGGCGACGGCGGGAACCCGCTCATGCAGCAGCGCATCCGCGTGCACGGGAACTTCATCGAGTACGTGCCCATGGTGCTCCTGCTCATGCTGGTGCTCGAGATCGACGGCACGTCGCCGGGCGTGCTGCACGCGCTGGGCGGGGGGCTGTTCGCCGCGCGGCTGCTGCACGCGTTCGGGCTGGGCAGCTCGGTCGGCACCACGCCCGGGCGCTTCGGTGGCACGGTGCTGACCTGGCTCGTGCTCTTGTTCGCGAGCGGGCTCGCGCTCTACAGCTTCCTGTCGCGGACCTGACTCAGAACGGCGCGAGCCCGAAGCGGCGCCGCTCGGTCGACGCGACCAGCTCGCTCCAGATCTCGTCGTCGAGCGCGCGCGCCGCGGGCGACTCGAGTGACTCGACGTGCGCGTGCAGCTCGATCAACAGCGTGCGCAGCGCGGCGTTGGCCTGCTCGAGCAGCGAGATCTGGAAGCTCGCGTCGGCGCTCGCCGCGGCCTCGCCCAGCCGCCGGCGCAGCTCCGGATCGGTGACCACGCTCGCCGCGCGGCCGAACAACGCGCGCAGGGCGGCGTTCTCCTCGACCCGGCGCGAGGCGGAGCGCTCCCACTCCTCCTTCACCATGGTGAGCAGGATGCCGGTGAGTGCCACCGACTGGCGCTGGTAGCCCGGCCCGACCGCAGGCGCGACCTCGAGCAGGAGCTTGCCCCCGACCACCTCGAGCACGGTGCCGACGTCGGGCTTCACGACAGCTTGCCCAGCGTCTCGAGCGCGGCTCGGTTCTGCGCGTTCGAGAGCCAGATGCTCGAGAAGGCCAGCACCGGGTCCTTGTTCGAGCCCGATTGGTACTCGCGCCCGCCGGAGATCCAGATCGCCAGGCCCTTCACGCTGGAGAACAGCTCCCACCAGTGCAGCGCCCCGGGATCGGCGCGCAGGCCGCTCGCCGACTCCCAGATGCGGATCGCCTCGGCCTTGGAGGTGAGTCCGCCGACGCGCCCGTCGCGCGCCCAGCACCAGATGCGGTTGATGCTCCAGGCGAGGTCCTCGAGCGGGTCACCCAGGTGCGCCATCTCCCAATCGAGAATGCCGCGGATGTCGCCCTCGCCGTCGTACAGGAAGTTCCCGGTGCGGTAGTCGCCGTGCACCACGTGCAGGCGCGCGGGCGGCGGCGGCGGCGCGCGCCGCAGGCGCCGGATCGCGGCGCGGATGATCGGCTGCGGCTCGAGCTCGTCCTCGTCGATCACGCGCGTCCAGTGGTCGAGCTCGTGCCACCAGGCGTTGCCGGGAGTCACTTCCGGGAGCGCGCCCACCAGGCCCAGCTTCTCGGGGTCGGCCGCGGCGATCTGGCCCAGGATGGTCCACTTCTGGCGCGCCAGCTTGTCGTGATGCTGCGCGTAGGGCGGCGCGACGATCGCCTGGGGCGAGGCATCGCAGCCGACGATCTCCTCCATCACGAAGAACGGGTGATCGAGCCAGCGCGAGTCACTCTCCAGCCAGAGCGCCTCGGGCACGGGCACGCTGCTGTCGCGAAACGCCCGGTAGGCGGCGAACTCGGCCGCGCGGTCGGTCTCGATCAGGCTGCCGGGCGGGTCGCGGCGCAGGATCAGGCGGCGCTCGAGCTCGCGCGCGCCCTCGCGCCAGTGCAGCCGGAAGCGGAACGTCTCGCGCGAAGCGCCGCCGTGGATGCGCTCGACCGCCGCAACGCGCACGTCCGTGGCGTCGGGCATGCGGTGGGCGGCGTAGGCGGCGATGCGCGGCTCGAGCTCTTGCATGCTTCGATTCTCGCACGCGCGCACTAGACTTCGCGCCATGCCCCCGCTGCCGCGCGCGCTCGTGATCCTGGGTCTGGTCGTCGTCGGGCTCGGCATCGCCCTGTGGCTCTGGCCCTCGCTCGGCGGGCTGGGCCGGCTGCCGGGCGACCTGCGCATCGAGCGACCGAACTTGCGCGTCTACGTACCCATCACGACCTCGATCGTGTTGTCGCTGGCGCTCTCGGCCTTGTTCTGGCTGATCTCGCGCCTGCGCTGAGCGGTCAGATTCAAGCGATCCCGCCCGCTTCTCGATGGTCGAGGGACCTATGCGCCTGTGCATCCTCACCCTCGGCTCGCGCGGCGACGTGCAGCCCTACGTGGCGCTGGCGCGCGGCCTCGACGCGGCGGGCTACCGCACCGCGGTGTGCGCGGCGCCGATGTTCCGCTCGTTCGTCGAGTCAGCGGGCGTGGAGTGGCGCAGCTTCGACACCGGCGACCCGCGCGAGCTGATCCACTCGCCGCAGGCGCGCGAGCTGGTGCGCGGCATGGCCAACCCGGTGCGCATGGTGCGCGAGCTGATCCAGCTGCTCGAGCCGCTGCTCGAGAAGGGCTACACCGAAGCGTGTCAGAACACCGAGGACGCCGACGCGATCCTGGTGGCGCCCACCGCGCTGCCGGTCGCGCACTCGCTGCACGACAAGCGCGGCACGCCGTTCGCGTGCGCCTTCCTGCAGCCGGCGCACGCCACGCGCGAGTTCGGCAGCTGGATCCTGCCCGAGCCGCCGCGCTGGCTGCCGTTTCGCGGCGCGCTGTGCCGCATGAGTCACAAGATCGGCTGGTCGCTCCTGTACCGGGTCGCGGGCGGCGCCTACGACCGCGCGCGCGAGCGCGTGCTCGGCCTGCCGCCGGGCGGCAACCCCTTCACGCTGTTCGCGCGCGAGCGCTGGCCGACGCTGTACGGCTTCAGCCGCGCCGTGGTGCCCAAGCCGGCGGACTGGGGCAACGAGCTGGAGATCACCGGCTACTGGTATCTCGACCGCGACCCGGGCTGGCGGCCGCCGGCCGCGCTCGAGGCGTTCCTGGCCGCGGGTCCGCCGCCGGTGTGCGTGGGCTTCGGCAGCATGCCCGCGCCCGACCCGCGGGCACTGACTCGCGAGGTCGTGCGTGCGCTCGCGCTGTCGGGCCAGCGGGGCTTGTTGCTCTCGGGCTGGGGCGCGCTCGAAGGCGTCGAGCTGCCCGAGACGGTGTTCGCGCTGGAAGCGGCGCCGCACGACTGGCTGTTCCCGCGCGTGCGCGCGGTGGTGCACCACGGCGGCGCAGGCACGACCTCGGCCGCGCTGCGCGCGGGCGTGCCGTCGCTGGTCGTGCCCTTCATCGCCGACCAGTGGTTCTGGGGCAAGCGCCTGGCCGCGCTGGGCGCCGGGCCGGGGCTGTTCTCGCGCCGGCGACTCACTGCCGAGCGCTTCGCCGAGGCGCTGCGCGACCTGGCGGAGAACCCGACCTACCGCGAGGGCGCGCGTCGGGTCGCCGCGGAGCTGGCGCGCGAGGACGGCATCGGCCGCGCGATCGCGGCCCTGCCCTTCTAGCGCCGAGTGCGGCAGTCTCCCGCGCCGTGGACCTCGCGGCGCGCCGGCACTGGATCTTCGACATGGACGGGACGCTGACCGTCGCCGTGCACGACTTCGACGCGATCCGCGCCGAGCTGGGGCTGGAGCCGGGCAAGCCCATCCTGGAGCAGCTCGCGTCGCTGCCCGAGTCACGTGCCCGCCAGCTGTTCGCGCAGCTCGACGCGCTCGAGCTCGAGCTGGCGCGCGGCGCGCGGGCGGCCGCGGGCGCGGAGCGGCTGCTCGAGTCACTCTCCGGACGGGGCGCGACGCTCGGCATCCTGACCCGCAACAGTCATGCGAACGCGCTCGAGACCTTGCGCGCGTGCGGGTTGGCGCGCTTCTTCGCGGCCGAGTGCGTGGTGGGACGCGAGGCCGCCGCGCCCAAGCCCGACCCGCAGGGCATCCACCGCCTGCTCGCGCGCTGGAGCGCCGCGCCCGAGGCTGCGGTGATGGTCGGCGACTACCGCTTCGACCTGCTGGCCGGCCGCGCCGCCGGCACCGCCACGGTGTACGTCGATCCCGAGGGCGCCTTCCCGTTCCGCGAGCACGCCGACGTGTCGGTCGACTCACTCGAGGCGCTGGCCGCGCTCCTGGTCCTGGCCTGAATGGCGGGCCCGGACGCATTCGTTTAGGCTCGCCTCCCCATGTCGACCCCCGACCCCAAGCACGCCTTCCACACGCTGCGCATCGCGGCCGTCGTGCAGGAGACCCCCGACACCCGCTCGTTCGCGTTCGAGGTCCCGCCCGCGCTCGCGGAGCTGTTCCGCTACGTGCCCGGCCAGTTCCTGACCTTCGAGGTGCCGTTCCAGGGCATGCGGCTGCACCGCTGCTACTCGCTCTCCAGCGCGCCCGAATGCGACTCACTTCCCCAGGTCACGGTGAAGCGGGTGGAGCGCGGCCGGGTCTCGAACTGGTTCAACGACCAGCTCGCGAACGGCAGCACGATCGACGTGAAGCCGCCCGAGGGCCTGTTCGTGCTGCGGCGCGGCGAGGCCGAGCGGCCGCTGGTGATGTTCGGCGGCGGGAGCGGAATCACTCCGATCCTGTCGCTCTTGAAGTCTGCGCTCGTGAGCACGCGCCGCAGCGTGAAGCTCGTGTACGCCAACCGCGACCGTGACTCGATCATCTTCCGCGACGAGCTGGAGCGCTGGCGGGCGAGATACCCGGACCGGCTCAGCGTGCACCACCACCTGGACGCCGAGCGGGGCTTCATGCACGCGCAGAACGTGAAGGACGCCTTCGCGGGTCTCGAGCACGCCGACTTCTACATCTGCGGGCCCGGGCCCTTCATGGACATCGTCGAGGGCTCGCTCGAGGAGCGCCGCGTGGGCGCGGACGGCCACGTGTTCATCGAGCGCTTCGTCTCGCCCACCGACCCCGACCGCGCGAGTGGCGAGGCCGCCGCCACGCCCGCGGCGGGCTCCGCAGTGACTCACTTCAGCTGCACGCTCGACAAGCAGCGCCACGAGATCCCGACCCAGCCCGGCGAGAGCCTGCTCGCCGCGGCGCGCCGCGCCGGCCTCGAGCCGTCGTTCTCGTGCGAGGAGGGCTACTGCGGCTCGTGCATGGCGCAGCTCCGGCGCGGCAAGGTCCAGATGCGCGTGCACGACGCGCTCACGGCCAAGGACCTGGCCAAAGGCTGGATCCTGGCCTGCCAGGCCCGGCTCGAAGGCGACGAGCCGGTCGAGATCGACTTCGACGCGAGATACTAACGGCCTTCGCTCGGCCTCCGACGCGGCCGTCGCGGTGTAGAATCGGGTAGAGGAGAGCCACATGCGCCTGAATTCCCCCCGAGTGCGCGCGATCCCGCCCGAGCAGTGGAGCGACGAGGCCAAGGAATCGCTCGGACCCGTCAGCGGCGGGGCCGGGCCGTTCCCGGCGCTCAACATCTTCCGCACGCTCGCCAACTACCCCAAGCTCGCCAAGCGCTGGCTGGTGTTCGCGAACCACGTGCTGGGCAAGAACTCACTGCCGGCGCGCGAGCGCGAGATCCTGATCCTGCGCATCGGCTGGCTGTGCAGCGCGGAGTACGAGTGGGCGCAGCACGTGGTGATCGGCAAGCGCGAGGGGCTGAGCGACGCGGAGATCCAGCGCATCGGTGCGGGCGCGGACGCGCCGGGCTGGTCCGAGCTCGACCGGGCGCTCCTGCGCGCCACCGACGAGCTGTGGAACGACGCGTTCGTGACCGACGCGACCTGGAGCGCGCTGGCGAAACACTTGAACGAGCAGCAGCTGATGGACGTGGTGTTCACGGTCGGCAACTACAACCTGGTGTCGATGGCGCTGAACAGCTTCGGCGTGCAGCTCGATCCCGGCCTGGCGGGCTTTCCGCCGGGCAAGAAGTAGGTGCGGCGGCGGGCCTGCGCGCTGGCCGCTTGCGCGGGTCTCCTCGCCGGGTGTCTCGCGCCCGAGCCGATCCTGTACCCGAACGAGGTGCTGCAGACCCGCGACGAGTCACTGGTCGACCAGGACCTCGACGACTGCGCGCGGCTGGCGAAGGAATACGGCGCGAGCTCCAACCGCGCCGGCGACGTGGCGGGCGAGAGCGCGACCGACGCGGCCGCAGGCGGCGCGGCGGGCGCCGCGGGCGGCGCGGTGCTGGGCAATCCGGGCGCGGGCGCGGCGGCGGGCGCGGCCGCCGGGGCTGCGGGCGGGCTCGTGCGCGGCATCCTGCGCACGCACCGCAACCCGAGCCCGGCCTACCGTCACTTCGTCGAGCAGTGTCTCGCGGAGCGCGGCTACCGGGTGGTGGGCTGGCAGTGACTCGGCCGGCGCTCAGCTCGGGCGCCGCACGGAGCGGCTGAGCGCGAGCGCGTCGCGCAGCGCGGGCCGCATGGCGAGCGCCTCCAGCAGGGGCAGCGCCTCGTCCAGGTCGCGCGCGGCGCGCCGGGCGTCGGCACGCTCGAGCGACAGGCGCGCGCGGTCGACCAATGCCTCCGCGAGCGCCACGCGCGCGCCGGAGTCGCGCGCGCGCGCCACGGCGTCGTCGAGCCAGCGGCCGGCTTCGTCCCAGCGCTCGGCCAGCCGCGCGCAGCAGCCGAGCGCGCGCTCGACCGAGAACGGCCAGCCGGGCGTGAACGCGATGCCCGCCGCCGCCGCGGCGCGCAGCAGCTCCTCGGGCACCGCCGCCAGCGCCCGGTCGCGCAGCGAGTCACTGACCTCGGCGAGCGCGCACACGGCGCCGAGCTGATAGGGATCGAGCCGGACGCCGCGCAGCGCCCCGACCAGGCGCGCCGCACGCCGGGGGTCGGCGCTCGCGCCGTCGCGGCGCGCCGCGACGAGCTCGCGGTAGGCCGCGGTCACGAGCTGCACGGCCGGCCCGGGCTTCTCGAAGGCGCGGCCCGGAGTCACGAGCTCGTCCAGGGCGGCGTTCGCCTCGGCGAAGGCGCCGCGCGCGGCCGCGGCGGCGGCGCGCGCGCTGTGTGCGAACAGCCCGGCCCACGGCACGCCCTGACGGTCGAGCGCCGAGAGACTCTTCGCTGCGTGACTCTCGGCCTCGGCGAAGGCGCCCGAGGCCGCTTCGAGCGCGGCGAGCTGCGCGTGCGCCAGGCCCAGCTCGGCGCCGTGGCGCGCGGCGCGCGCGAGCTCGATCGCCGAGCGCGCGCGCTCGCGCGCTTCGGGCAGCCGGCCCAGCAGGAGCAGCGCGAGCGCGACGCGCCCGCCCGGCGTCGCTTCGAGCCACGGATCGCGCGTGCGTCGCGCGCGCGCCGCGGCTTCCAGCCAGCTCTCGAGCGCCTCGCGCACGCGCAGGAGCGAGAGCTGGGCCATGCCCAGGCCCATGAGTGTCTCGTGACTCAGGGCGTCGTCGTCCTGCCCCC
The DNA here is from genome assembly GCA_035498015.1 of Myxococcota bacterium. NCBI lineage: Bacteria > Pseudomonadati > Myxococcota > Myxococcota bacterium. Next base: position 46,978 of record DATKAO010000085.1, on the reverse strand, counting down.
GCGCGATGGCCACCGCGCGCTCCGCGCTGGCGAGCGCCGCCTCGAGCTCACCGGCGACCCAGTGCGCCTCGGAGACTGCGGCGTGGATGCGCGCCCGCAGGCCGGGATGTGACTCGCCAAAGCGCGCCGCCAGGTCTTCGAGCGGCCGCACGTCGACGCCGCCCGGCGACGCCGCGGCCGGGAAGGCGGAGCGCGCACGCGCCGCCGCCAGCAGCGCCCAGGCCAGGCCAGCGTCGTCTCCGGCTTCGGCGAACGCGTCGGCGGCCCGCCCGTAGTGCTCGAGCGCCGACTCCACGTCGAGGTCGTGATTCGCCGAGAGACCGGCGCGCAGCTCGAGCCCGGCGCGCTCGCCGAGCGGGAGCGCTCCCGCGGCCGCCGCGGCGGCGGCGTGGAAGCGGGCGGCCTCGCGCCAGGCGCACAGCGCAGCCGCCTGGTCACCGGCGCGCCGTGCAAAGGCGCGCAGCCGGCCGGGCTCGATCTCGCTCCCCCCGCGCAGCAGGTGGTGGGCGATCTCGAGCGCGTGCTCGCCCGGCGCGCTCGCGTACAGGTCCTCGAGCAGCGCCGCCGCGCCGCGGTGCAGCTCGCGGGCCAGCGGCTCCGGCGTAGCGTCGCGCACGACCTCGCGGACCAGCGGGTGGTCGAAGCGGAAGCTGCGCTCCGCGCCGGTCACGAGGCCCGCGCGCAGCGCCGGCTCGAGCTCGCGGCGCACCGTCTCCGAATCGGCGCCGCACAGTGCCGAGAGCGCGAGCAGTCCGAAGCGCTCGCCGAGACAAGCCGCGGCGGCGAGCGCGCGCCGGCAGCCGTCCGGCAGCGCCGCGACGCGCGCCGCCTCCAGGCTGCGCAGGTCGCCCGCGCCGCGCGAGTCAGTCGCCGAGATCCGACCCCGGCCGCTGCGCGCGAGCTCGCGGATGAACAAGGGGTTCCCATCGGTGGCCGCTTGGAGCGCGCGCAGCTCGGCGTGCGAGCTGCGCTCGACCCCGAGCGCCCCGAGCAGGCGGCGCGTCGCGCCGACACCCAGGCCCGTCACGCGCAAGGTCGAACAGATGGCCAGCGGCTCGATGCGCCGGAGCACGTCGCCGAGTCTCTCGCCGGGTTGCGCGGGCCGCGTGGTGGCGACGAGCAAGAGCGGCACCGGCGCGCGCGCCGCGCCCAGCCCGGCCGCCAGCGCGGCGAACAGGTCGAGCGACGCCGGGTCCGCGTCGTGCAGGTCCTCGACTGCGAGCAGGGTCGGACGCCGGCGCGCGAGCCGAGTCACGAGCTCGGTCACTGCGGCGAAGAGATCCGCGCGGTCGCGCTCCGCGTGATCCAGGCCCGGCCCCCCGGCCGGCCGCGGCGGAGCGTCGAGCTGCAGCAGCGGGCGCAGGATCGCCGCGTCGTCGGCGAGCAGGTCCTCGGCGCTGTCGCCGCCCGCGAACAGCCGCGCGCCCAGCGCCTCGGCCAGCCCGAGATAGGGCAGCGGCGCGCCGGCCTGGCCGTGGCCGATGCCGACCGCGAAGCCCGAGCAGGCGGGATGCGCCGCCAGCTCTTCGAGCAGGCGCGTCTTGCCTGACCCCGACTCACCGACCAGGAGCACGATGCGCGGGCGGCCGCGGGCGGCCTGCGCGAGCCAGCTCAGGAGCGCGCGCAGCTCGCGTCCGCGCGCCACGAGCTGCGGGCGCGGCGCCGCCCGAGGAGTCGGCTCGCTCGGCGCGGCCGGCGCGGGGCCCGCGGGCTGCGCGCCCTCGCGCAGGCGGGCCACGAAGCGATAGCCGCGGCGGCGCAGCGTACGGATCACGCCCTGGCGCGCGCCGTCGTCGCCGAGCGCGCGCCGCAAGTCCTTGAGGGCGCTGGCGAGCGCCGCCTCGCTCACGAACACGCCCGGCCACACTTGCTTGCGCAGCTCGGCCTTGGGCACGGCGCGGTCGCGGTTCGCCGCGAGATAGCTGAGCAGCGCCAGCGGCTTGGGTGCGAGTGACACGAGCTCGCCGTTGCGCAGCAGCTCGCCGCGGGTCAGGTCGAGCTGGAACGGGCCGAACGAGATGCCGCCTCGCGACGCGTCCATGTTCGCCTCCACGGGCGACGCGAATCTTCTCACGGCGACCGCCGTGAGCGCGAGTCAGCTTACCCGACCATTTGCCGCCCAATTTGGGCGTAACTTGTGAAGCGGCGAGCGGGCCGGTGCACCGCCAGCGCGGGCGAAGCTCGGCTCAGTTGGCTTTCGGGCCCGCGGGATCGGCCGGCACACTCACCAGGCCGGCGCTGCGGGCCGCGCGGATCTGCTCGATCGCGCGCCGCGTCGACTCTTGCCTCATCTGCGACGCCACGAACTTCTCGATCGCCGCCGCCAGGAACTGGTTCAGGCTGAGATCGAAGACGAGCGCGACGTCCATCGCGTCACGGTAGAGCGGCTGCGGCAGGCGCAGACAGTATTGGACTGGACGACGTTCCATTTCGGACGGACCCCCAAACTCTCTAGTGACCGGGCCGCCCGGCCCGCGAGTCACTGTCATCGACGATGCGGAGTCACTCACGGGAGTGACCCGCGGCTGACGCGAGCCCGCGCGCCGACGGAATGACGGCGCCGGGTCGGCGAGCGCTCCTGTCATGCTTCGCCCCCTTCGGTGCAAGGTGCCCCCGTTCGCGCCCGGACGGTGGGAGAATGGGCGTGGACGATTCGGATCGGAGGGGCATCGGAAGGATGCTCGGATTTAACTCGCCCGTTCAACATACGCCAGAAGATGTGCAGAAGCGAGTCGTGACTCCGCGTCCATACTAGAATGCGTACGTAGGCAATTCACAACACTGACCGCAAGGGGAGTGGTCGTGCCGAAGGTCGTGGACCGCGAGCGCAGGCGCGGTGACCTGGCCGGAGCAGCAGCTCGGGTGATTGCGCGAATCGGCCTCGAAGGCGTGACCGTTCAATCGGTCGCGGCAGAGGCGAACTGCTCCGCCGGCTCGATCGCCCACTACTTCCGCAACAAGGACGAGCTCCTGTTGCACGCGCTGCGTGCGTCGACCGAGCCGCTGATGCACGCGCTGCGCGAGCCGGGCGCGCGCGCCTCCACGATCGAGTCACTGCGTGCGATCGCGCGCGACTCGCTGCCGCTCGACGCGACGCGCGAGCGCGACTGGCGCGTGCGCCTCGCCTTCTGGACCCGCGCCTCGGGCCCGCCGGAAGAGGTGCAGCTCGCGCGCCAGCAGCTCGCGGAGTGGCGCGTGCTGTGGGAGGGCGCGATCCGCGCGCTGCAGAGCGCGGGTGCGATCCGCCGCGACGCGGACCCGGCCGAGTCGAGCTCGGGCCTGGTGGCGCTCATCCTCGGCGCCGCGACTCACCTCCTGGTGCGGCCGCGCAACGGCGCGCGGCCGGCCGAGGCCGTCGACTCGTACCTGCGCGCGCTCGGCCGCTAGCGCACCTTGGCGATCACGCGGTCCGCGTAGGCGCGCAGCGCGTCGAGCTTCTGCTGCAGCGTCTGGGTGTCGGGCTCGTAGGAGTTGCGGAAGCCGACGATCGCGTCGGTGACTCCCAGGTCCTCGAGCCGGCGGACCCCGTCGGGCGTGTAGGCGTCGAGCGCGATTGCGTGCACCTCGAAGGGCTCGCGCTCGCGGCCGTGCTCGCGCCGCAGCTCGCGCAGGCGGGTCAGCGCGCGCACGAGCCCCTCGCGCTCGCCGCCGGCGTGCATCCAGCCGTCGCCCAGCCGCGCCGCTCGGCGCAGCGCCGGCTCGGCGTGTCCTCCGACCAGGATCGGCAGCGGCTGCTCCGGCACCGGATTGATGCGGATCGAAGGCAGCCGGTAGTGCGCGCCCTCGTAGGCGAAGAAGCCGCCGCGGCCCAGGCCGCGGATGATCTCGATCATCTCGTCGCAGCGCGGACCGCGCGTGTCCCAGTCGGTGCCGGTGACTGCGAAGTCGTCGGGCCACGGGCTGAGGCCGACCCCGAGCCCGAAGCGTCCGCCGGTCAGCACCGCGACGGAGCAGGCGCTCTTCGCGACCAGCACGGGCGAGCGGATCGGCAGCTTCACCACGAACGTGACGAAGCGCAGCCGCTCGGTCAGCGCCCCGAGCGCGGGGATCAGCGCGAACGGGTCGAGGAACGGCTTGTCGGCCAGGAACTCACGGTTGCCGTCGGGCGTGTACGGGTAGCGGCTGTCGGAGACCTCCGGGTAGCAGACGCTGTCGGGCACCACGTAGGAGTCCCAGCCGCACTCCTCCGCGGCGCGCGCCAGAGGCGCGTAGTGACTCGGGTCGCACATCGCCTCGGCGTACGAGAAGCGCACGAGTGACTCGCGCCGTCAGCCGACCTTGGCGAGCAGGGTCACCAGGTCCTCGGCGTGCTCCTCTTCCACCGCCAGGATGCCCTCGAGCATGCGGCGGGTGGTCGGGTCGTTCGTGCCCAGGTACTGGATCATCTCGCGGTAGCTGTCGATCGCGACCCGCTCCGCGACCAGGTCCTCCTTGATCATGTCGATCAGGTTCTCGCCCTCGACGTACTCGGAGTGCGCGCGCGTCAGCATGCCCTCGGGCGACAGGTTCGGCGCTCCGCCGAGCTGCACGATCCGCTGCGCGATCTCGTCGGCGTGCGCCTGCTCCTCGTTCGCGTGCTGCAGGAACTCCGCCGCGACGCTCTGCGCGTGAATGCCCGAGGCCATGAAGTGGTGGCGCTTGTAGCGCAGCACGCACACGATCTCGGTCGCGAGCGCGTCGTTCAAGAGCGAGAGCACCGTCTCGCGCTTGGCCTTGTAGCCCTGAGTGACTGCGCCCTGCTCGATGTGCTGGCGCGCGCGCTTGCGCAGGGTGCGGACGTCGGTGAGGAACTTCTTCTTGGATTTCGCCATGAACGCAGTCTACCGGAGACGCCAGGGGCGAGGCGAAGGCCGGCGACGTCGACTAGACGCAGTGGCCCCCCGGACCCGTACGGATCCGGGGGGCGCTCGTGTCGGGAAGACTCGTGACCGGCTGAGCCACCTTACGGGAGGGAGTCCGGCAGTGCGGCCCCGTCACCGGTCATTGCTGCTGCCGGTCGGTGGTTTTGCAGGCTCCGTGCCAGCGCGAGAAGCGCTCCTGACGCACCGCGTCTCAGCCGGGGCCGGCGCGCTGCCGCAAGCCTCGGCATGCGTGCACGATCGTTCGTCAGTCACCCAGCGCGCGCCCACGCCAGATGGGCTCGGATGGCTTCGAGCCAGGCCGCCGGGTTCTCGAGCTGCGGGCTGTGCGCTGCAGCCGGAATTGTGACTCGCCGAGCGCCCGGGATGCCGCGCTCGAGCTGGTCGGCGGGACCCAGAAACGGCAGGTCTTCGGCGCCCACGAGCACCGTGGTCCGACAACGGATCTCGCCCAGGCGCTCGGCCACGGAGGGAAACTGCGGGAACTGGCTCGAGATCGTGTCCCAGGCCACGGGATCCATCGCCTCGAGCTTGCGCTCGATGCGCTGCCAGTAGACGTCCGAGCCCATGCGCTCCTCACAGCGGCGCTGCGAAGGCGGCAGCGCGGGGTTCGCCGCCGCCATCTCGCGCATGCGCTTGGCGAGCGCGCCCATGCCGTGCTCGCGCGCGAAAGCCGCGATCCCGGCCCGCGCGCTCTCGGAGAAGCGCATCTTGATCGGCACCGGCGAGGTGTCCATGAGCACGAGTGAGGCGACGCGCGCGGGGTATTTCAGCGCGAAGTGCAGCGCGACCACGCCGCCCAGCGAGTGACCGAGCAGGTCGGCCTGCGCCAGGCCCAGCGCGTCGAAGGCGCCACACAAGTCCTCCACGAGATTGCCCAACGCATACGCTTCGGCCTTGCCCGTGTTGCTGCTGCCGCCGTGGCCGCGCTGGTCGAGCGCGAGCGTGCGCCCGAGCGCGCCGAGCGGCGCCATCTGCTCGCGGAAATCGTCGCGCGAGCCGGTGAAGCCGTGCACCAGCAGGAAGGCTCGCGGCCCGGCGCCCGCTTCTTCGACCTCGGTCTCGATGTCCCGGACCCCGACGCGAAACGTGCGACTCATTCCGTCATGATACCCGGGACATGGCGGAGCCTTGCAAGCACCCTCCGGGCGTCGTGGCGCCGGTGATCGACCGCAACCGCTGCGAGGCGAAGGCGGACTGCCTGCGCGTGTGCCCGTACTCGGTGTTCGAGATCCGCACGCTCTCGGCCGACGAGCGCCGCGCGCTGTCGTTCCCGGGCCGCGTCAAGTCCTGGGCGCACGGCCATCGCCAGGCCTTCGCGGTGCGCGCGAGTGACTGTCACGGCTGCGGGCTGTGCGTGGCAGCGTGCCCCGAAGACGCGATCCGGCTCGAACGGATCTAGCCGTCGACGTGGCCGAGGTCGCGCTCCGGCGCCACGCGATCGCGCACCAGGCGCTTCAGCTCGGCGGCTTCCGGGAAGCGGCCCATGGCCTGGCGCGAGAAGAGTGTCTCGCCCGCGAGCCGCACCTCGAACACGCCGCCCGCGTCGTTGGGCACGAGCGCGACCTCGGCGAGCTCGGCCTCGAACGTGCCCAGGAGCTCCTGCGCCAGCCAGGCGGCGCGCGTGAGCCAGCGGCAGCGCCGGCAGTACTCGATCTCGATCCGCGCACGCGCCATGACGCAAGCATAGCCCGGGGCAAAATCAGGAAGAATTCCTGATTCTATTGACCTGCGCGGAGGGCCGGCCTATGCTCCGCGGCCGTGAAGCCCCCCGCCCGCCGCAACCGCTCGCGCCAGCGCGCGCTGATCCTCGAGTTCCTGCGCCAGAGCGAGGAGCACCCCACGGCGGCCCAGACGCACGCGGCGCTCCTGCGGCGCGTGCCGAACCTGTCACTCGGCACCGTGTACCGCAACCTCGAGGTGCTGGTCTCGGAGGGCGTGGTGGAAGAGGTGCCCGCGGCGGGCGGCGCGCGCTACGACGGCAACCCCAAGCCGCACCACCACTTCATCTGCGAGCGCTGCGGCGCGATCGACGACCTGCACGTGCAGGTGCCGCAGTCACTCGGGCGCAAGCTGGTGCGCGCGCGCGGGCGCCGGCCCACGCGCATCAAGATCGATTTCTTCGGCCTCTGCGAGGCGTGCGAGTCGCACGACTCTCCGGCGGCCGCAACCTGAGACCCTCGGGGGTCTGGAGGGTCGAATGGCAGAGCTGAAGGGTACGAAGACGCACAACCACCTGAAGGAGGCGTTCGCCGGTGAGTCGCAGGCGAACCGCCGCTACCTCTACTTCGCCAAGCAGGCGGACATCGAGGGTCACCCCGACGTGGGCGGCCTGTTCCGCGACACGGCCGAGGCCGAGACGGGTCACGCGCACGGTCATCTCGACTACCTGAAGCGCGTGGGCGACCCGGCGACCGACAAGCCGATCGGCGCCACCGACAAGAACCTGGCGGCCGCGGTCGCGGGCGAGACCTACGAGTACACCGAGATGTACCCGGGCATGGCCAAGGACGCGCGCAGCGAGGGCTTTGCCGACATCGCGGAGTGGTTCGAGACGCTGGCCAAGGCCGAGAAGTCGCACGCCGGCCGGTTCCAGAAGGCGCTCGACTCGCTGCCCAAGCTCTGAGCTGCGCGGAAACGGTGGTTCCAGCTTGAAGAACGCGAGCCTGCACGACGCCGAGTATCTCGAGCGCGAGTCACTCGATCGCGAGCTGGTGCGCGTGTTCGAAAAGTGCCACGACTGCCGGCGCTGCCTCCCGCTCTGCCCGTCGTTTCCGTCGCTCTTCGACGCGATCGACCGGCACGAGCTGGAGGCGGCGCAGCTCACCGCAGGGGAAATGCGCGAGGTCGTCGACCTCTGCTACCAGTGCAAGCTCTGCTACAACCACTGCCCGTACCACCCGCCGCACGAGTGGGCGATCGACTTCCCCAAGCTGATGAGCCGCGCCAAGCTCGTGCAGGCGCGCGAGGAAGGCATCCCGCTGCCCGAGCGCATCGGCGCGCAGCAGGACCGGATGGGCAAGACCTCGTGTCTCACCTCGGGGCTCACCAATGCGGCGTTCAAGAACCGCGCGGTGCGGCTGCTCATGGAGAAGGGCACCGGCATCGACCGGCGCTGGATCATGCCCAGCTACGAGAAGCGGCCTTTCTCGAAGGAGCTCGACCGACACCAGACGGTGTCGGGTGAGAACGGGCGCGCGATCCTGTTCGCCACCTGCTTCGTCGAGTACAGCGAGGCGCACACCGCGCGCGCCGCGCTGGCGGTGCTCGAGCACGCGGGCGTAGCGGTCGAGAACGGCTACGAGGCCTGCTGCGGCGCGCCCTTCCTGCACGGCGGCGACCTCGAGGCGGCGCGCAAGAACGCCGCGAAGGTGGTCGCGGCGCTGGCGCCGCGCGTGCGCGAAGGCGTGCCGATCGTGGTGCCGGGGCCGACCTGCTCGTACCAGCTCAAGAACGAGTATCCCGAGCTCCTGGGCACGGACGACGCGCGCGCGGTCGCCGCGGCCACGCTCGACCTGGGCGAGTTCGTGTTCAAGCTCGCGGCCGCGAAGAAACTCCCGCGCGACTTCGCCAAGAAGCTGGGCCGCATCGCCTACCACTTGCCCTGTCACTTGAAGGCGCAGAGCATCGGCTTCCGCTCGCTGCAGCTCCTGGGGCTCGTCTCCGACGACGTGCGCCTGGTCGACGCCTGCTCGGGTGTCGACGGCACCTGGGGCATGAAGGCGCGCTGGTGGGATCAGAGTCAGAAGATCGCGGGGCGCATGGTCCTGGAGATCCAGTCGGCCGAGCCGGAGCGCGTGGCGACCGACTGCCCGCTGGCCGCGCTGCGCATCCTGGAGCGCACCGGGCGCGAGGCCGTACACCCCGTGGTGTTGCTCGCCGAGGCCTACGGGTTCGGAGGAACGTCGTGAAAGGCGTGCAACGCGACCAGCTGCTCGATCTCACCGCCTACGAGCGCATCCGGCCCGAGTTTCTGGCGCGCACGATCGCGCGCAAGCGCCCGCGCCGGATTTCGGTCGGCGACCGGCTCACCTTCATCTTCGAGAACCGCGACACCGTGCTGTTCCAGATCCAGGAGATGTTGCGCGCGGAGCGCACGGTGAAAGAGGAGAAGATCGAGGACGAGCTGGCGGTCTACAACGAGCTCGTGCCCGGCGCGAACGAGCTCTCGGCCACGCTCATGATCGAGATCCCGGAGATGAAGCAGATCCGCGCCGAGCTCGACCGCCTGATCGGCATCGACGAGCACGTCTCTCTCGAGGTCGGCGGCGAGCGCGTGCGCGCCAGCTTCGACCGCAAGCAGTTCGAGAGCGACCGCATCTCGGCCGTGCAGTACGTGCGCTTTCCGCTCGGGCCAACGCTGGCGTGCAGGTTCTGCGACCGGAAGGTCGAGGTCGCGCTGCGCGTCGACCACCCGAACTACCGCGAGTCGACCGCGCTCACCGGCGAATCGCGCGAGTCACTGATCGGCGACCTGTCGAGCGAGTGAGCGTCATCGAGCGCACGAGGCCGCGGCCGCTCAGTCAGGAAGCCACGGCCGCGACCAGCCGGGCGCCGATCATCAGCGCGCGCGCTGACCTCCCGCGACGAAGGCGCGCTCGGGCAGCGTGCCGAGCGCGAAGTCGCGGTAGCCGCCGTTGAAGAAATCGCGGCAGCGAGTGGAATGTGCGAGCGCGCGCGGGCTCGAGGTGCGCCGCACCTCCTGGCGGAACGTGCCGTCGTCATACAAGTCATAGACGGCGAATCCGCCCGGATAATCCTTGACGCAGTGCACTTCGATGAACGGGATCGCGCCCGACGCCGCGTAGCGGCGCACTCGGTTGCGGTGGGTGTGCCCGATCAACACGCCCTGCACCTGCGGGTTCTTGCCGAGCAGGTCGAAGATGCGCAGCGAGTGCTCGGGCAGGATGCCGATCGTGTTCGGGTAGCTGTGGGCGTGCTCGGGCGGCACCGGCTGGTGGTGAGTCAGGAGCAGGGTCGGCTGCGCGTGCTCGCGTGTCTCGGCGAGCTGGTCGGCGAGCCAGGCCAGCCGCGCGTCGGGAAACACTCCGTGGTGGTCGCCCGGCTCGACCGTGTCGAGCAGGAGCAGCCGCCAGCCGCCGAGCTCGAGCGCGCGCGGCGCCGGCGGCTGGCCGAGCAGCGCGTAGCCGTCGACCTCTTCGCCGAACTGCGTCCGCGCGTAGTGATCGTGATTGCCGAGGAAGGCGTGCCAGGGCGGCGCGAAGCGCGAGAACGTGCGCCGCGCGAACTCGAACTGGTGCGCGCGCCCCATGTCCGCGATGTCGCCCTTGATCACCACCGCGTCGGCGCCGAGTGAGTTGATGTCGGCGACCGCATCCTCGTTCATGACTTGCCAGTAGGGCACGTCGCCGTCGGTCTCGCGCACCGCCGGATAGCCCGCCGCGGGCTCGCCGTAGTCGCCGTTGGCCAGGAGCGTGCCGCCGAAGCGCGGCTCGCCGAAGTGCAGGTCGTTCAAGGTGGCGAAGCGCGCCACGCGCTTGCCGCGCGGCGCCGGCAGCGTGCGCGCGCGTCCGGAGAAGTACTTCGTGGGAGTCAGGGGCGCGCCGCCGGCGACCTGGATCTCGATCGTGTGCTCGGTGTCCGGCGCCAGCCGGTCGACGCGCACGTGGCGCGTGCCCGGCTCGGCCGAGACGTTGCGCACCTCGCCGTCCACCACCACGCGCGCGGGCTCGGCCACGGCGCGCGTGCCGTCGTTCACGCTGAAGGTGAGCGAGAGTGAGTCCGCCGTGACGGCCAGGAGCTCTGCGTCGCGCACTTCGGCGGCCATGGTGCGCGCGATTCTATCAGGTCAGCCGCGAGGTCCGCCAAAGCGCGCCAGCTCACGCATCAGCCCGAGCACGCGCGTGCGGTCCGAGGTCGCCAGCTCCTCGGCGGCGGGTGACAGCGCGGAATCGTCGCGCGCGGTCACGCGGCGCTTGCGGCGCAAGTCGAAGCGTCCCAGCGGCAGGACCATCTTGTGCTCGGCGTCGACGTAGGCCAGCTCGTCCCAGCCGCTCACCACCGTGGAGTGGCGCTCGGGCCCGTGCAGCAGGTCGAAGCCGAACGAGTAGTCCGAGGGCGGGTTCGTCACGCCCAGGAGCGCCAGCACGGTGGCCGGCAGGTCGAGGTGACTCGTCATGCGCTCGATCCGGCGCGGCGCCTCGCCCGGCACCCAGAGCAGCAGCGGCACGCGCGTCTGCTCCTCGGTGAAGCCGGAGGCGTGGCCCCAGCGGCCCTTCTCCATGAACTCCTCACCGTGGTCGCCGGTCACGATCACGATCGTGGAGTCGAGCAGCTGGTTCGCCTCGAGATACTCGAAGACGCGCGCGAGCTGCGAGTCCAGATGGTGCACCGCGTTCAGGTAGCGGTTCTTGATCAGACCCATGTCGCGGTGAACGTCCATGGTGGCGTAGTTCATGCGGTCGAGATACGGCGTGCGGATCACCGACTCGGGCGGAAACTCGTAGCGCGCGTGCGGCGACTCGAAGAACATGAAGGCGAAGAACGGCTTCTGCGCCTCGCGGTGAGCCATGAAGTCGATCAGACCGGCTACGTTGTCGCGGTCGTTCATCCAGCCGGGGCGGCCGTCGCCCTCGTGCAGCTTCTCGCGCGGCACGCGCGCGAAGATGGTCTCGTCGAACTCGGGATAGGTGAACTTCGCGCTGGTGCGGGCCTCGATCTGGTACCCGTCGTGCTGCAGCGTGTCCATCAGCACCGGGCTGCGCTCCTGCTCCTGGAACGCGAACCAGTAGCCGCCGTACAGCCCGTAGAACATCGAGAACATGCCCATGCGCGTGTTGTTGCCGCCGCTGTAGTGCTGGCGGAAGTCCAGCGAGCGCGCCGCGAAGGCGCTGGTCGCGGGCATGACTTCGGGGTCGAGCGCGTCGGCGCGGAGTGACTCGGCCACGAGCCACACGATGTTGTAGGGCCGGTGCGGCACGCGCGCGATCGGGTGCAGCGGGTAGTCCAGCACCGCGCGCGAGGCCTCCAGTGACACCGCCTCGGTCGGCGACTCGATGCCCATGGCCCGGGTCAGCGTGCGCGCGCGCGTGGGCAGGTAGAGCGGGAAGGCGTTGGCCACGTCGAGCACGGCGTTCTCGTGGACCGCGTACGAGTACGCGTAGGTCGCGCGCTCCGCCACCGTGGCCGCGAGGAACATGCCCGCCGCCGCGGCGCACGCGCGCCAGCCGCGCAGGGGCGCGAGCCGCGCGCCCGTGCGCTCGCGCGAAGCGAGCCACCACAGCCCGGCCTGCAGCGCGATGAAGCCCACGCCGAGCGCGGCCAGCGAGAGGAACGTCTCCGGACCGCCGTCGAGTGACTCGATGCCGCCGCGGGTCGTGACCAGGTTCCAGACGAAGCCGTTCAGGTGGAAGCCGTAGAGCTGGAACAGCACGCGGTCACCCATCACCAGCGCGTGCAAGAGCCCCCCGACCACCACGGCCAGCGCCACCGCCGCGCCCCGCAGCAGCCGGGCCCGCGGGGGGACCAGCGCGCCGAGCCCGCACACCAGCACCAGCGGCAGCAGATAGAGGGCCGCGTAGGTCGCAGACACCGCCAGCGCGAAGCCCAGGGACAGGGCGTCGCCCACGTGGCCGCGCGCGAACACGGCCGCGTGCACGGCCATGCCGGTGTAGGAGAGGAGCAGGTAGTTGGCGAAGCTGGTCCGCCGTCCCGGGATTGCCACGGCCGCACGATCGGCAAGTCCTGCGCCAACACAAGGGCGGTCCGACCCGGGTGAGGCCGATCTCATGAGGGGCTCAGCGCGTGAGCCGTCGGGCTATTCCGGCGCGGGTCCGGGAAATTGCTCGCGGAGCAGGCGCTTCAGCACCTTTCCCGAGGGATTTCGAGGAATTACGTCGATGAAGCCCACGGCTTTCGGCTGCTTGTAGCGGGCGAGCTTGCCGTTGCACCAATCGAGGATCTCCTGGCCGGTGAGAGAAGGGTCCTTCTTCACGACCACGGCGAAGCACGACTCGCCCCACTTCGCGCTCGGCTGCCCGATCACCGCGACCTCGCCGACCTTGGGGTGCGACAGGATCGCGTTCTCGACCTCGGCGGGGTACACGTTCTCGCCGCCCGAGATCACCATGTCCTTGAGCCGGTCCTGGATGTAGACGAAGCCTTCCTTGTCGACCGTGGCGACGTCGCCCGAGTGGAGCCAGCCGTTCTTGATCGTCTCGGCCGTGGCGTCGGGGCGGTTCCAGTACTCCTTCATCACGTGCGCGCCGCGGATGATCACCTCGCCCTGCTGGCCGGGCGCCACGTCGCGCAGTGAGTCGTCGACCACGCGCACGTCGGTGTGGAAGAAGGCCTTGCCGGTCGAGCCGGCCTTGGCCAGGGCATCGTCCGGGCCGATCAGACATGCGGGGCCGCAGCTCTCGGTGAGTCCGTAGACTTGGTGGATCTCGATCCCGAGCTTGGCGTACGCCTCGATCAGAGTGACCGGCACGGGCGCGGCGCCGCTCATGATCCAGCGCAGGCTCGACAGGTCGTACTTCTTCGGGTCGTAGGTCTGCAGCATGAAGTTCAGCATCGCCGGGACCTTGAGCGCCACCGTGACCCGTTCGGACTGGATCAGCTCCCAGACTTTCGTCGGGTCGAAGGCCCGCATCACGATGCTGGTCACGCCGCGGTACACGTTGCCGGTGATCGGGGTCAGCGCGCCGACGTGGAAGAGCGGCAGCGACACGAGATAGCGATCCTTGAAGCGCATCTCGGCCGTGGCCGCGATCGTGAGCACGCCCCACATGGCGGTCGAGTGAGTGTGCACCGCGCCCTTGGGCAGCCCGGTCGTGCCCGAGGTGTACATGATGTAGAGCACGTCGTCGTCCTGCGCGCCCATCGGCGGCTCCTCGGCCGAGCCGGCGCGCTGCAGCGCGTCGTAGTCCAGCGCGCCGGGCGCGCGGGTCGAGTCACTGCCCACGTGCACCCAGTGCCGCACGTCGGTGGAGCGCCGCTTCTCGAGCTCCGCCACGACCTGCGCGAACTCACCACCGTAGATCAGGGTCCGTGCGCCGGCGTCTTTGAGGATGAACTGGAGCTCGTCTGCGACGAGGCGCCAGTTGAGGGGGACGCAGATCGCTCCGAGCTTCGCGATCGCGAAGAAGCTCTCCATGAATTCGGGGCCGTTCATCAAGAGCAGGGCCACCCGTTCGCCGGGCCGCACGCCCAGCTCACCCGCAAGGAAGCTTGCGGTGCGGTTGGCGCGGGCATTCAGGTCGGCGAAGGAAAAGCGGCGCCCGGAGTGAGTATCGATGAAGGCCTCGAGGCTCGGATTCAGCAAGGCGCGCTTCGCCAGAAACAAGCCGATGTTGTTCTTCACGTCGTCGCTCCCCTCGGTTCCATTCTGGCACACGGGATTCTGCAACTGCTGGACGGCCTACGTCGTATGATGGGCGGACACCGCAGCTCCCGAGAGAGGCGCGGTTGCCGGCGTGGGGTTCGCGAGAAGTTTCGGAGGGTTCGGGGTTTGGGTCGGGTGCTTGCACTTGCGCTGTTGTGCTGGCTGTACGCAGCGAACGCCGCGGCACAGGGCAGCTACACGCTGTTCGAGAGCGGACCCGTGCGCCCGCTCGCGCTCTCGCCCGACGGCACGACGCTCTTCGCCTGCAACATCCCCGACGGGCGGCTCGAGATCTTCTCGCTGAGCGCAGCGGGGCTTCTGCACTCGGGGTCGGTTCCGGTCGGGCTCGAGCCGGTCGCGGTCGCGGCCCGCACGAACGGCGAGGTGTGGGTCGTCAATCACCTCTCCGACAGCATCTCGATCGTCGACGTCGCGACCCAGCGAGTGACTCGCACCCTGCTGGTGGGCGACGAGCCGCGCGACCTCGTGTTCGCGGGCGCGGCGCACGACCGGGCGTTCGTCACCGCCGCGCACCGCGGGCAGAACCGGCCGGGTGACCCGCAGCTGCTCGACGGCGGCGTGGGCCGCAGCGACGTGTGGGTGTTCGACGCGAACAACCTGGGCGCGGCGCTGGGTGGCACGCCGCTCGCGATCTTGAGCCTGTTCGGAGACACTCCGCGCGCGCTGGCAGTGACTCCCAACGGCGCGACCGTCTACGCCGCGGTGTTCCACTCCGGCGACCAGACCACCACGCTGCCCGTCGGCACCATTCCGCAGATCGGCCCCTTCCAGAGCCTGCCCACCGGCGTCTCGGACCCGAACAGCCTGCCCACGCCGGCGGTCGGGCTGATGATGCGCCAGGTGGGTCCCGTGACCTGGCAGGACGCCACCGGCGTGAACTGGGACAACCTGGTCCCGTTCTCGCTGCCCGACCACGACGTGTTCGCGCTCGACGCGAACGCGACGCCGCCGGCGCAGACCTCGGTCTACGACCACGTGGGCACGATCCTGTTCAACATGGCGGTGAATCCCATGTCCGGCTCCGTCTACGTGACCAACACCGACGCCAACAACATGGACCGCTTCGAGGGCGGCGCGGACCCGAACGTCGCTGCGCCCGAGCCGAACCTGCGCGGTGAGCTGCACAAGGCGCGCATCTCGATCCTCTCCGGCACCTCGACCGTGGCAACCCGCCACCTGAACAAGCACATCGACTACACGCTCGCCCCGGTGTCCGTGCCGGCCAGCATGAATCAGAAGAGCCTCGGGATCCCGACCGACATGGCAGTGACCTCCGACGGCGCCACGCTCTACGTGGCCGCGTTCGGCTCCCAGGAGCTGGGCGTGATCGACACCGCGGCGCTCGAGCTCGACCCGAACGATCCCAACGCGTTCCAGCCCAGCGCCGCGAGTCACATCGCGCTCTCGGCGGGCGGGCCGGGCGGCGTCGTGCTCGACGAGCCGCGCAGCCGGCTCTACGTGTACACGCGCTTCGACGACGGAATCTCCCTGGTCTCGACCGACTCGAAGAGCGAGGTCGGCCACGTGCGCGTGCACAACCCGGAGCCCGCGTCGGTCACGACCGGCCGGCGCTTCCTGTACGACACGCACCTCTCGTCCTCGAACGGCGAGGCCTCGTGCGGCTCGTGTCACGTGTTCGCCGACTTCGACTCGCTGGCCTGGGACCTGGGCGCTCCGTCGCCCGATGGCGCGGTGGCCCTGAACGACAACCCGTTCGTGAAGATCGTGGGCACGACCGGCCCGGCCGTGGTCGACGGCAGCGGAGTCACCAACGTCGATTTCCACCCGCTCAAGGGGCCGATGACCACGCAGACCCTGCGCGGCATGGTGCACAACGGGCCGATGCACTGGCGCGGCGACCGCTCGGGCGGCGGCTTCAGCAGCCGCACGCCGAACTGGGACGCCGATCCCAACGCCAACGACCCGAACCAGGCGTTCCTCAAGTTCAACGGCGCGTTCGTGAGCCTGCTGGGCCGCGACGGCCAGCTGTCGGCCGGCGACATGCAGGCGTTCGCGAGCTTCGCGCTGCAGCTCCAGCTGCCGCCGAACCCGATCCGCAACTTCGACGGCTCGTTCACCGCGGCGCAGTCCGCGGGCCTGGCCACCTTCCTGGGCGCGGCCAGCGACGGCGCCAGCAAGAACTGCGTGGGCTGTCACGTGCTCGACCCCGCGCACGGTCACTTCGGCACGAGCGGACTCACCAGCTTCTCCGCCGAGTCACAGCACTTCAAGGTGCCGCACCTGCGCAACGAGTATCAGAAGGTCGGTATGTTCGGGCGCAACCCGATCGGCTCGTTCCCGGGCCACGGCTCGCCCACGAGCGACCAGGTGCGTGGCTTCGGCTTCCTGAACGACGGCTCCTCGGACACGATCGTGAGCTTCCTGCAGGGCACGTTCTTCAGCCCGCTCGGCGGCCCCGCGGGAGACACCACGCGCGCGAACCTCGCCAGCTTCCTGTTCGCGTTCCCGTCCGACCTCGCGCCGATCGTCGGCCAGCAGGTCACTCTGCGCAGCGACAACGGCACGGATCCCGACCTGATCGCGCGCCTCGACCTGCTGGTGCAGCGCGCCAGCACGGCCTACCCGAACGCGGACCGCACCCCGAACAACGAGTGCGACCTGGTGGTGAAGGGCCGGATCGCGGGTGTGGCGCGCGGCTGGTGGATGAGCTCGCCGGGCGTCTTCACCTCGGACTCCAGCAGCGAGGGCCCGATCGCCGACGCCGACCTGCGCGCGCTCGCAGCCACCCCCGGGCAGGACCTGACCTACACCTGCGCGCCGCCCGGCTCCGGCGCGCGCCTGGGCATCGACCGTGGCGGGGTCGGCGACGACTCACCGCCCGACGGCATCCTCGACCAGCAGCAGTGCGGAGACACCGACGCAGATGGCGTGGCGACCTCGGGCGACCTGGCCCAGACGCGCGCCCTCCTGGCCGGAATCTCGAGCCCCACCGCGCCCGGCAAGTGCAACGTTGCGGGCGACCCGGGCAGCGACCCGGCGAGCTGCGACATCCTCGACGTGGCCGTCCTGAAGCGCGCTCTCGCTGGCCTTTCGCCCGCTACGACGAACGGCTGCGCGAACTGATCCGGCCGCGCGGACTCGGCTTTTCCCTCCCCTCCGGTCAGTGGATCGTCGTATCATGCCGCGGTTTGCATCGACCGCTGCCGCGGCAGAGGCGCGTTGGAGGGGATCATGGGACGCTGGCGCTGGTGTAGCTCTGTCCTGCTGTGGACCCTGCTGTGTGGCTTGCCGGGCCTCGCATCGGCCCAGGACAACTACACGCTGTTCGAGAGCGGCCCCGTGCGGCCCCTCGCGCTGTCGCCCGACAAGACCAAGCTCTTCGCCTGCAACATCCCGGACGGCCGGCTCGAGGTCTTCCAAGTCGGCGCGAGCGGTCTCCGGCTGATCGGATCCGTGCCCGTGGGTCTCGAGCCCGTCGCGGTGGCCGCGCGCTCGAACACGGAAGTCTGGGTGGTGAATCACCTCTCGGACAGCATCTCGATCGTCGACGTTCCGAACCTGAAGGTGACTCGCACGCTTTTGGTCGGTGACGAGCCGCGCGACATCGTGTTCGGTGGCACGGCGCACGACCGCGCCTTCATCACCGCCGCGCACCGCGGCCAGAACCGCCCGGGCGACCCGCAGCTGCTCGAGGGCGGCGTGGGCCGCAGCGACGTGTGGGTGTTCGACGCGAACAGCCTCGGCGCCAACCTGGGCGGTACCCCGATCGCGCTCTTGAACCTGTTCGGCGACACACCGCGCGCGCTGGCGGTGACTCCCGACGGCGGCACGGTCTACGCCGCGGTGTTCCACTCGGGCGACCAGACCACGGTCGCCCTGCAGGGCGCCATTCCGACCCCGGCACCGACCCCGGACTACGTGAACCCGGCCGGCGGCACGCTGCCTGCGCCCCAGGTCGGCGTGATGCTGAAGTACCAGTCGGACACCACCTGGGTCGACGTCAACGGCGCGACTCACACCAATCTGGTGAAGTTCACGCTGCCCGACCACGACGTGTTCGTGCTCGACGCAAACGCGACGCCGCCGGTGCAGACGGGCGTCTTCGATCACGTGGGCACGATCCTCTACAACATGGCGGTCAATCCGATCTCGGGCGTCGTGTACGTCTCGAACACCGACGCGAACAACTTCGACCGCTTCGAGGGTGGCGCGGACCCGAACACCACCCCGCCCGAGCCGAACCTGCGCGGCGAGCTGCACAAGGCGCGCATCTCGATCCTGTCCGGCAGCTCGACCGTAGCGACCCGCCACCTGAACAAGCACATCGACTACACGCTCGCCCCGGTGTCCGTGCCGGCCAGCATGAATCAGAAGAGCCTCGGGATCCCGACCGACATGGCCGTGACTCAGAACGGCGCCACGCTGTATCTGGCCGCGTTCGGCTCCCAGGAGGTCGGCGTGATCGACACCGTGGCGCTCGCGCTGCCGCCCTCGGATCCCGGCGCGTTCACGCCCAACGCCGCGAATCACATTCCGCTCAGCGCGGGCGGTCCGGGCGGGCTGGTGCTCGACGAGGGCCGCAACCGCCTCTACGTGTACACGCGCTTCGACGACGGCATCTCGATCGTGGACCCGACGGCGAAGACCGAGATCGGTCACGTCACGGTGCACAACCCCGAGAGCGCCACGATCGTGAACGGCCGGCGCTTCCTGTACGACACGCACCTGACCTCGGCCAACGGCGAGGCCTCGTGCGCGGTGTGCCACGTGTTCTCCGACTTCGACTCACTGGCCTGGGATCTGGGCCTGCCCGATCCCAACGGCGTGCTCACCAACAACAACCCGTTCGTGCGCTCGGGCCTGGCCCCGCCGCTGCCCGTGGCGATCGCGAACCTGGGCGGCAACGTGGACTTCCACCCGCTGAAAGGCCCCATGACCACGCAGACCCTGCGCGGCATGGAGCACAGCGGGCCGATGCACTGGCGCGGCGACCGATCGGGCGGGGTCAGCAGCGACCGCCAGCCGAACTGGGACGGCGATCCCGCGAACGCGCTCGACGAGACGCAGGCCTTCCAGAAATTCAATCCCGCGTTCGTGAGTCTGCTCGGGCGCGCGAGTCAGCTCAGCGCCTCGGACATGCTCGCGTACACGAATTTCATCCTGAAGGTGCAGCTCCCGCCGAACCCGATCCGCGGCTTCGACCTCTCGGTGAGCGCGTCGGCCGCGGCCGGCGCCGGCTTCTACGCGGGCGCGCCGTCGGACACGCTGAAGAACTGCAACGGCTGTCACACGCTCGACCCGTCGCAGGGCTTCTTCGGCACGGGCGGTCTCTCGACCTTCGAAGGACTGAGTCAGCACTTCAAGGTGCCGCACCTGCGCAACGCCTATCAGAAGGTCGGCATGTACGGCATGGACGGAGTCAACCTCATCACCGACCCCAACAAGCCCGGGATCCCGCTGCACGGCGACCCCAACGACATTCAGATCCGCGGCTTCGGCTACCTGAACGACGGCTCGGTCGACAACGTGGTGAGCTTCCTGAACGGCAGCGTGTTCTCGTTCCCGGCCGACACCACCAACGACCCGAACAGCAACTACAAGAACAAGGGCGCCGCGATGCGCCAGAACGTGGCGAACTTCGTGATGGCCTTCCCGAGCGACCTGGCGCCCATCGTCGGCCAGCAAGTCACGTTCACCTCGGCCAACATCAGCGATCCCAACGTGTTCAACCGGGTCTCCCTGCTCGAGACGCGCGCGGTCACCGACTACCCCGACGTCGACCGCACGCCGAACAAGGAGTGCGATCTGGTCGTGAAGGCCACGATCAACGGAGTGACTCGCGGCTGGTGGATGTCGGCTGCCAACACCTACACGCCCGACTCCTCGACCGACCCCACGCTGACCAGCACCCAGCTCAAGAACCTGGTCGGCTCGGTGCCGACCGAGCTCACCTTCACCTGCACGCCGCCGGGCTCGGGCCCGCGCATGGGCATCGACCGCGGCGGCGTGGGCGACTCGTCGCAGCCGGACGGGATCCGCGACGCGAATCAGTGCGGCGACGTGACTGCGGACGGCATCGCGGCCAGCGCGGACGTGCGGGCCGCGCGCGAGCTTTTGGCCTCGATCTCGACGCCGCTGGCGCCGGGCAAGTGCAACGTGGCAGGGCCCAACGGCTCGGGCGCGGCCAGCTGCGACATCGTGGACGTCACGGTGCTGCGGCGCGCGCTCGCCAGCCTGGGGCCGGCGCTCACGTCGGGCTGCAATCTGTAGCGAAAGAGGGAGGGAGTCGCGGAGTCAGGCAGGCTCGAGCACGACCGAGGCGCGCGCGCGTAGATCGCGTGAGGACGCGCCCGCACAGAGCTCGAACTCGCCTGGCTCCGCGACCCAATTCGCCGCCCCGGTGTCCCAGTACGCGAAGGCCCGCGGCCCCAGCGTGAACGAGACCGTGCGCGTCTCACCCGGCGCGAGCGTGAGCTTCGCGAACGCCTTCAGCTCCTGCTCGGGCCGAGCGACCTTCGACGCCACGTCGCGCACGTAGAGCTGCACGACCTCCTGGCCGGCCAGCGGACCGGCGTTGGTCACGTCGAGCGACAGCTCGAGTGACTCGTCGCCGCGCAGCCGCTCGCGCGCCGGGCGCAGGGGACCGTACTCGAAGCGCGTGTAGGAGAGCCCATGACCGAACGGCAGGCGCGGCTCGATGCGCCGCGCATCGTACCAGCGGTAGCCCACGAACAGGCCCTCGCCGTAGACGGAGCGGCCGTGCTCACCGGGCCAGTCGAGATAGGCGGGCGTGTCTTCGAGCCGCTTGGGCACGCTGTGCGGCAGGCGGCCCGACGGGTTGCGGTCGCCGAACAGCACGTCCGCCAGCGCGTTGCCGGACTCCTGGCCCGGATACCAGAGCTGGAGCGCCGCGGGCACGTGCTCGAGCAACGACAGGTCGACGGGCGCGCCCGTGTTGATCACGACCACGGTGCGCGGGTTGGCCGCCGCCACGCGCGCCGCCAGCTCGGCCTGGCGGCCCGGCAGGGCCAGAGTCACGCGGTCGTGGCCTTCGCTCTCCCACTCGTCGTTCAGCCCGAGCACGACCACCGCGGCGTCGCAGGCCGCGGCGCGCGAGACCGCGCGCTCGAGCAGGTCTGCGGGCGGCGCGGCGAGACAGCCGATCTTGAGCCCGCCGATGCCCGGCCGGTCGACGTTGGCGAACTCGACCGCCACGTCGTGGCGCCGGCCCGGCTCGAGCCGGCACGACGCGCGCTTCTCGGCCGAGCCCAGGTTGAAGAACGCGTCGCCGGGCGCCTGTTCGGTCCAGTTGTCGATCAGGAGCTTTCCGTCGACGAACAGGCGGCTCTTGCCGGCGGAGACCAGCGCGAACTCGTAGTCACCGGTGACCCCGGGCGCGAGCGCGCCCGTGACCCGCGCCGCGAAGGCGCGCGAGTCGATCTCGGGCGCGAAGCGGCCGAACCAGGTGAACGAGCCCTCGGGCGCATCGCGCAGCAGCGCGGGCGCGCCATCGAAGCCGTGCCCGTTCCAGAACTCGACCCGCAGGGGGCCGGCGAGTGACTCCGCGCCCAGCGCGGGCAGCGTCTTGTGGCTGGTGCAGCCGGGCTCGAAGTGCACGCTGACCCCGTCGCCTGCGCGCTTGCGAATGCCTTCCAAGGGAGTCACGGCGTAGTGGGGCCGTACGCGCGCGCTGCCTCCACCCTGACTCACGGCCACCGCGGCGTTCGGGCCGATCACCGCCAGGCTGCGCAGCCGGCTCGCGTCGAGCGGCAGGGTGGCGGCCTCGTTCTGGAGCAGAACGATCGCCTCGCCCGCGGCCCGGCGCGCCAGCGCGCGGTGCTCGGGCCGGTCGACGGAGCGCTCGGCCGCGGCCGCGTCGTCGAAGGCGTGTGTGCGCTCGCACAGGCGCAGGAGCCGGCGCACGGCGTCGTCGAGCGCGGACTCGGGGATCTCTCCGGCGCGCACCGCCACGGCTACCTTCGCGCCCAGGTGGCGCGCGGGGCCGGGCATCTCGAGATCGAGGCCGGCGTTCACGCTGGGCGCGGTGCTGCTCGTGCCGTACCAGTCCGAGACCACGGCGCCGTCGAAGCCCCACTCGCGCTTGAGCAGCGCGCCCAGCAGCCACGGGTGCTCGGACGCGTGCGTGCCGTTCAGCCGGTTGTAGGCCGACATGATCGACCAGCTGCCGGCCTCGCGCACCGCGGCCTCGAAGGGCACGAGATACAGCTCGCGCAGCACCCGCTCGCTCACTTCCGAGGAGATGGTCATGCGCTCGAACTCCTGGTCGTTCGCGGCGAAGTGTTTCACGCAGGTCGCGACGTTCCGGCTCTGCACGCCGCGGATGAACGCCACCGCGATACGCGCCGACAGGTGCGGATCCTCGGAGTAACACTCGAAGTTGCGGCCGCCGAGCGGCGAGCGGTGCAGGTTGACCGTGGGGCCGAGCAGCACGTGGGCGCCCTTGGTGCGGGCGTCTTCGGCGATGGCCGCGCCCACCTTCTCGACCAGCTCGGGGTTCCAGGTGGCCCCGAGCGCCGCGCCGCACGGGAACGAGGCCGAGGTCGCGCCCGCCTCGGAGAAGTTGCTGCCGCGCGCGCCCGACGGGCCGTCGGACAGCACCAGCGCCGGGACGCCGGCGCCCGGGATCGCCACGCTGTGCCACATGTCCGCCCCGGCGGTCAGGGACGCCTTCTGGTCGAGCGTGAGCTTGCCGAGGATCTCCTCGACGCGCCGCGTGTCACTCATCGCGGCGCGATCGTATCACGCGGGAAAGCGGGCGGCGCCGGGCTCGAGCTCGATGCGCAGCGCGTTCGTCAGGTACGAGACCGTGTGATAGAAGCCGGCCAGCACGACCAGCTCCACGATCTGCGCGGGGGCAAACTCGGCCGCGAGCCGCCGCCAGGTGGCGTCGTCGACGTCGCAGCGCTCGTGCAGCGCGTCGCACAGGTCGAGCAGCGCCTGGTCGCGGCCGCTCCAGGGGTGGCTGCCGTCGAGGGCGCAGGTCGCGCGCACCTCCTCGGCCGAGAGACCCGCGCGCGCGTGGAAGAACGACACGTGCACGCCCCACTCGTACTCGGAGCCGCAGCGCGCCGTGGTGCGCAGGATGGCGAGCTCGCGCTCGCGCAGCGAGATACTGCCCTTGTCGAGCAGCCCGCCGGCCAGGAAGCGCGCCAGCACGCGCGGGTTCTGCGCCAGGGTGCGGAACAGCCGCAGCGGCTCGACGCCCGGGCCCATGAGCCGGGCGAGCGTCTCTTCGAGCTCGGGCGCGTACGGGCGCGGCGCGGGGGGAATCCGGGCTTCGTCCATGGGGAACCTCCGTGCTACTGTTACCGTAGCTTACCGCTATCGAATCCGTAGCACAAGCTACGTAGCACGAGGATCCGTAGCACGAGGAGAGTCATGCCGACCCCGAGACCCGGTGCCCCGGTGCGCGGCTCGCGCACGGGCCGCCCGATCATGGCCGCGCTCGACCTGCTGGGCCGGCGCTGGGCGCTGCGCATCCTCTGGGAGCTGCGCCACGGCGCGCAGAGCTTCCGCGCGCTGCGCGCGGCGTGCGACGAGCTCTCGCCCACGGTGCTGAACCAGAGACTCGCCGAGCTGCGCGACTCGGGCCTGGTCGCGCACGAGCCCGGCGCCGGCTACTCGCTCACGTCGGCCGGCGAGTCACTCGGCCAGGCCCTCGCGCCGCTCTCCGACTGGGCCGAGCGCTGGGCGCGCCGCGCCGAGCGAAGGCCGCCCTGAGCGAGGCGGCAAGGGCCGAAGGCCCGCGCAGTGAGTCGCAGACGAACGTACGTCGGTAAGGCCTCAGGCGGCGGACTCGTCGAGCACCTCGTCGATCACGTAGGTGCCGCTGCGCGCGTCCTTGTGGATCGCGATCAGCTTGTTCTTCTGCGCGTCTTCGAGCAGGCGCGAGAACGAGCGGTAGCCGTGGTACTCCTCGTTGAAGCCCGGGTTCTTGCGCTTCATGGTCTCCTTCACGAGTGAGCCGTGCAGCTCCCGGTTCTCGCGCTGCAGCGCCTCGACCGCTTCGAGCAGCATGTCGAAAGCCTCCTGCTGCTTCTTGGGCAGCTCCTTGGCCTTGGGCGAGGGCGGCTTGCGCTCCACGGTGCGGCGCACGAGGTCGTCGTAGTAGATGAACTCGTCGCAGTGCTCGATGAACATGGGCGAGGTCGAGTTCTTGACCCCGCAGCCGATCGTGTGCCGGTTGTTCTCGCGCAGCTTCGCGACCAGCGGCGAGAAGTCGGAGTCGCCCGACACGATCGTGAACGTGTCGATGTGGGGCTTGGTGTACGAGAGCTCGAGCGCGTCGACCACCATCTTGATGTCGGCGCTGTTCTTGCCGGTGAGCTTCGAGCCCGGCATCTCGATCAGCTCGACGCCGTTCTCGTGCAGCGGCCGCCGGTAGTCCGGGTACTTGGTCCAGTCCGCGTAGGCGCGGCGAGTCACCACGTTGCCCTTGTCGACCATGCGCTTCAGCACGAGCGACGCATCGAACACTTTGTAGCGGGCGTCGCGGCAGCCGATCACCACGTTCTCGAGGTCGAAATAGACGGCGACGTTGTGCGATCCGTCCGGCGCTGTCCCCATGTGTTCACTCCCTTTCGCGCGGCGAGTCTATAGCACGCGCCCGAAAGCGCGAAGCGCAAAGCCGCCGGCGCCGATGAGAGGAGCCACGAAACGCCGCTGGAGGACCCGCACGTGACTTCGCCCCGCGCTCTCGCTCCGACCGCCCTGTGCGCCGCCCTGCTCTGCCTGGGCGCCGCCGCCACGGCCCGCGCGCAGGCCTACCCGCTGCGCATCGCCATCCACGGCGTCCAGCAGAAGGACGTGCCGAACGGGTCGAAGGCGGCGCGCGTGGCGATCAGCTCGGCCGACATCTTCGCCGGCTGCGTGGGCACCCCGCCGACGAAGACCCAGGACCTGTACGTGTTCCTGCCCGACTGCACCGAGCTCGGCACCGCCTCGATCGACGCGATCGACGTCGACACCTCGAACGTGATCCAGGAGATCGGCACCGTCACCTTCGACGTGGACAACGCGGTCTACACCTCGACGGGCTTCACCACCAAGCGCAGCGCCATGCCGATCACATTCGACATCGAGTGCACGGGCGGCCCCAACCTCCTCGTGAGCGGCATCGCCGACGTGAGCTACACGCCGGTCGACGAGATCTTCTTCTGCGCACAGACGGTGAAGGTGCGAGTGACCGGCCTGGCCGCGATGCCCTCCGGCGGCGTGCTGGTGGACGACGGCTCGACCTTCCAGCTCAAGAAGGCGAACCCGGCAGTCACCCTGCCGTAGCAGGCGAAAGCCCTTCGCCGGAACGAGCTTGAGCCCCGCCGTTGCCTGGCGGAAGATGGCCTCTCACCCCCAAACCCGAGGAGAGAGCCCATGGTCCGCTACGCATTTCTATCCGCCGCGGCGCTGCTCGTGGCCGCGTCTCCGCTCCATGCCCACGCGGGCTCCACCGTCGTCACGGCACACTCGCTCAGCATGACGTTCAAGATCACGAGCCAGGGAGAGACCAACGGCGGCGAGGACCGGGTCGACCGGAGCACCCGGAAGGACAAGGACCTGTTCGATCTGTGCACGGGAAGCTCCCCGACGAAGAACCAGGGAATCTTCCTGTTCCTGAACTGCACCGACCCGAACATGAACGAGATCGACGCGATCTCGACCCAGCCGCTCACGGGCCTCGCCAACATCGGCGAGATCACGTTCGGTGACCCGATGGTCGACTCCACGAAGAACGGCGACCTGAAGACCGCGAGCTTCCCGGTGACCATCGACCTGAGCTGCAACACGGGCGCACTGGTCGCGACGTTGCACGGCATCATGGACATCAAGTACTCGGCGCTCTCGGGTGGAGGCCAGGTCTGCCCGGAGTCCGCGACCGTGAAGATCACGGGGTCGGCCACGAGCAACAATCTCGGGCTTCCCGCGTCCTTCATTCTCGACGACGGCTCCCTGATCAAGGCCAAGAATCGCGACGGCGCGATCGCGACGCTGCCTCCTTTCCCGTAAACCCGAGGGTCCGGGTCGAGTAAGATGGCTCTCTCACCACTCGGGAGAGAGAGTCATGACGTTCCGCGTCGCTACCGGCCTCGCGTCCGCCGCACTGCTGCTCGCGTTCGGCGCTCGTCCTGCTCACGCAGGCGGCTCGATCACCGCTCACGAGCTCACCATGACCCTCAAGCTCGCGAGTCAGGGAGAGAGCAACTCCGGTGACGGCCGCATGGACCGCACCTCGCTCGACGTCAAGGACGTGTTCGAGGTGTGCACGGGCGCCCGGCCGACGAAGACCCAGGGGATCTTCCTGTTCATGAACTGCGGCGAGCTCACGAACAACACGATCGCGGCCATCGACACGCAGCCGTTCGGCGAGCTCGCGCCGGTGGGCGGTCTCTCGCTCAACGGTCCACTGATCAGCGTCACGAAGAACGGCGACACGAAGTCGGTCACCATGCCCGCGACGCTGCAGATCTCCTGCGACGCCGGCATGGGCGGGCTGGCGCTGATCGCACCGGGAGTCCTCACGCTGAAGTACTCCGCGCTCGGTGGCACGACCTGCCCCGAGTCCGCCACGCTGAAGGTCACTGGCAGCGGCGGCAGCTCCAGCGTCGGCTTGCCCGGGAGCTTCATCGTCGACGACGGCACGGCGGTGAAGGCCAAGAACCGCGACGGCGCGATCGCGAGCTTTCCAGTGCCCTTCTGACCGGGTGCCGGAAAACGTTCCCGCCGGCGGGTTATGCTCGCGGCACGGGAGGACTCCACATGGCTGGCAAGCTTTCGGGCAAGGTCGCGCTCGTGACGGGCGCCGCTTCGGGGATCGGTCGGGCGAGCGCTCTGGAGCTGGGGCGGCTGGGCGCGCGAGTCACCTGCGCGGACTTGAACGCGGAAGGCGCGGAGTCCGCCGCAAAGGAGATCACCAAGGGCGGCGGCGAGGCCGTCGGCCTCCGGCTCGACGTGACCGACCCCGCCGACAACCAGCGCGCGGTCGACGCCACGCTGAAACGCTTCGGCTCGCTCGACCTCGCGCACCTGAACGCCGGCATCGCGGCCACCTCGAACGTGCTCGACACCACGCTCGACGAGTGGAGCCGCACGATCGCCGTGAACCTCTCGGGCGTGTTCTACGGCCTCCAGGCCAGCGCGCGCGCCATGCGCGACGGCCGCAAAGGCGGCTCGATCGTGATCACCTCCTCCGACGCGGGCCTGCGCGGCGGCGGCGGCATGGGCAGCTACTGCGCGTCGAAGCACGGCGTGCTCGGACTCATGAAGTGCGCGGTCGGCGACCTGTCACAGCACAAGATCCGCGTGAACGCGATCTGCCCGGGCGTGATCGACACGCCGATCCTCGGCCCCCTGCACAAGAACAAGGTGTTCACCGAGGGCCCGCTCGCGGCGGCGCACCCGCTGGGCCGCGTGGGTCAGCCGGAGGAGATCGGCCGCGTGGTCGCATTCCTGCTCTCCGACGACGCGTCGTTCGTCACCGGCGTGGCGCTCTCGATCGACGGCGGGCTGAACGCCGTGTTCGGCGCGTTCGGGAACCAGGGCGACAACGTGCTGGAGAAGATCAACGGCTGAAGCGTCAGCTGACGCGGCGCGCGTGACCCTTCCAGTACGGCTCGCGCAGGTCCTTCTTCAGCACCTTGCCGCTGGGGTTGCGCGGCAGCTCGGCGATGAAGTCGACCGAGCGCGGGCGCTTGTAGCTCGCGAGTGACTGGCGCGCGTGGTCGATCAGCTCCGCCTCGGTCGCCTGCGCGCCCTTGCGCAGCACCACGATCGCCTTCACGACCTCGCCCCACTGCGCGTCGGGCACGCCGATCACCGCGGCATCGGCCACGGCCGGGTGTTTGAACAGCACGTCTTCGACCTCGCGCGGATACACGTTCTCGCCGCCCGAGACGATCATGTCCTTCAGCCGGTCCTGGATGAACACGTAGCCTTCGTCGTCCATGCTCGCGGCGTCGCCGGTGTGCATCCAGCCGCCGCGCAGCGCCTCGGCGCTCGGGCCTTCGAGGTTCCAGTAGCCGCGCATGACCTGCGGGCCGCGCACGAGGATCTCGCCGATCTCGCCGCGCGGCAGCTCCGCGTCGTCGGGCCCGGCGATGATCACGTCGGTGCCGGGCAGCGCGCGTCCGCACGAGAGCAGGAGCTCCGGCTTGCCGCGCAGCGCGCGCTCGTGATCACTCATCAAGAGGAAGGTGGCGGCCGCGGTCGTCTCGGTCATGCCGAAGCCCTGCGCGAAGCCGCAGCCGAACACCTCGATCGCGCGGCGCAGTGTCTCGACCGCGATCGGCGACGCGCCGTAGATGATGGTGCGCAGTGACTCGTAGCGGCGCTGCGCGACGTCGGGCACGCCGACCAGACACGCCTGGATCATGGCCGGGACGAGCGTGCCCGCGACGATCCCCTCCTCGGAGAGCACGCGCACGACCTCGGCGGGGACGAAGTCCTCGAGGATGTACAGGCAGCCGCCCTCCTGCACGATCCAGAACGAGGAGACCGCGGCCGCAGCGTGGTACATCGGCGCGACGACCAGATAGCGGTCGCCGTGACCGAGCGAGGTGACCGAGCCGATCTGCGCCGCGTTGGCCGTCACCGAGCGGTGTTGCAGGATCGCGCCCTTGGGCCGGCCGGTCGTGCCGCTGGTGTACATCTGGTACACGTCGGCGGAGTCGGCCACGAAGCGCTCGGGCGCGCTCGTGGCGGCGCGCGCCACCCAGGGCTCGTACGCCTCCCAGCCCGGGGGCGGCGTGGCGTCGAGCGCCAGGCAGCGCTTGACCGAGCCGAGCTCGCGCCGCACCGGGTCGATCGCGCCGGCCAGCGCGCCGCGCGCGAACAGGAGCTCGGCGCCCGCGTCGTTCACGATGTAACTCCACTCCGCGGGCGCGAGCCGGAAGTTCAGCGGCACCGGCACGACGCCGGCCTTCGCGGCCCCGAAGTAGAACAGCGCGTACTCGGCGCAGTTCTTGGACAGGAACGCGACGCGCGCGCCCGGAGCCAGGCCCTCGGCGAGCAGCGCATTCGCGATCTGGTTCGAGCGGTCGCGCGCCTCGCGGTAGCTGATCTCACGCCCGGCAAACCAGGCGAACGGGTGGTTCGGGCGCTCGCGCGCGTGCCAGTCGAGGTGGTCGAAGAGTCGCATGGTGGTTCCAGTATATGATCGGCGCCGTGGACGAACACGAGGCCCTGCGCGCCGAGCTGCGCGAGTGGATCCGCAGCAACCACCCCGGCGACCCGGGCTGGAAGCTGCCCCAGAGCGCCCTCGAGGTGGCCGAGGACCGCCAGTTCGACTGGCTGCGCGACTGGCAGCGGCGCCTGTACGACGCGGGCTGGGTGGGCGCGGAGTGGCCGAGTGAGTTCGGCGGCGGCGGCCGGCCGCGCGGCACGCAACGGGTGATCGACCAGGAGCTCGCGCGCGGGCGCGCGCCGTTCCTGCTCAACCTGGTGGGCCTGTCGTGGGCCGGGCCGGTCATCCTGCGCTACGGCACGGAGTCACAGAAGAAGCGACTGATCCGGCCGCTCCTGCGCTGCGACGAGATCTGGTGCCAGGGCTTCAGCGAGCCGGGCGCGGGCAGCGACCTGGCGTCGCTGCGCACGCGGGCGACGCGCGCAGGCGCCGACTGGGCGATCGAAGGTCACAAGGTCTGGACCACGCTGGGCCGCTACGCCGATTGGTGCATCCTGCTCGCGCGCACCGACGATGCGGGCGCGAAGCACGCCGGCATCTCGTACTTCCTCGCGCCGATGAAGCTGCCCGGGGTCGAGGTGCAGCCGCTGGTCAAGATGACCGGCGAGGGCGGCTTCAACCAGGTGATCTGGAGCGGCGCGCGCATCCCGGGCGACTCACTCTTGGGCCGCGAGGGCCAGGGCTGGGAGATCGCCATGGCCACGCTCTCGTTCGAGCGCGGCGCGTCGGAAGGCTCGGCCGGCGGCCAGGGCGGCGGCGCGGAGCAGGTCGCGGCGCTGGTGCGCCTGCTGCGCGGGCTCGAGCGCGACGGCGGCGCCGTGCTGTCCGATCCGGTCGTGCGCGACCGACTCAGCGCGTTCTGGATCGACGAGACGGCGCTGCGCGCGAACGCGGCGCGCGCGCGCGTGCCGGCGCTGGTGAGCGACCGGCCGGAGGCGCTGCCGCTCATGTCGAAGCTCGCGAGCTCCGAGCAGGGGCAGGCGCTGTCCGACTTCGCCTGCGAGCTCTTGGGTGGCGACGCGGGCTTGTGGATCGGTGACCCGCACGTGCCGGCGAACGCCGAGTGGCAGCGCTCGTATCTCAACTCGTTTGCGATGACCATCGCGGGCGGCACGAGCGAGATCCTGCGCAACATCCTGGGCGAGCGCGCGCTCGGCCTGCCGAAGACGCGATGAACCCGGCGGTGCGCTGCGACGAAGAGCACGCGCTGCTGCGCACCGAGGCGCGGCGCTGGCTCGACGAGCGCTTCCCGATCGCGCGCGTGCGGGCGCTGGCGGAGACTGACTCGGGCGAGGACCCGGCGGACTGGCGGGAGCTCGCGGCGCTGGGCTGGCTGGGCCTGTGCGTGCCCGAGAAGCACGGCGGCGCGGGGCTGGGCGCAGTGCACCTGGCCGTGCTGCTCGAGGAGACCGGCCGGCGGCTCCTGCCCTGCCCGCTCTTGTCGTCGACGCTCGCGGCGCTCGTGCTCGTGCAGAGCGGATCCGAGGAGCAGAGAGCGCGCTGGCTGCCGCCCCTGGTGTCCGGTGAGTCGCGCTTCGCACTGGCCACCGAGCCTCGCCACGTGTGGGGCGCAGCGCTCGCGGACCGGCTGGTGGCGCGGGTGGGCGAGGACTTCGCAGTCTTGGACGCACGCGCGACGGGCGTCGAGCCGGAAGTCGTGCTCGATCGGACGCGCCGCGCCGGCCGCCTGGGGCGCGTCAGTGCCGGACCGGGCGAGAAGCTGCCCGCGAGCGCGGGCGAAGCGCTCGCGCGACTCACTCCATGGGCCTGTCTCGCGCTCGCCGCGGAGATGGCGGGCGGCGCCGATGCCCTGCTCACCCTGACTTCGGCCTACACCGCCACGCGCGAGCAGTTCGGCAAGCCGATCGGCTCGTTCCAGGCGGTGAAGCACCCGCTCGTGAACGTGCTGATCGGCGTGGAGGGCCTGCGCTCGCTCGTGTACGCGGCGGCCACGGCGCTCGACGCGGGCGACCCCGACGCCGAGACGCTCGCGCGCATGGCCAAGGCCAAGGCCTGCGACGTGTACGTGTTCGCGGCCTCGCGCGCCGTGCAGCTGCACGGCGGCTTCGGCTTCACGCTCGACTGCGACGCGCACCTGTATCTGAAGCGCGCGCAGACCACGCGCCCGACCTTCGGCGACGCCATGCACCAGCGTCGCTGGCTCGCCGAGAAACTGCTGGGCCCAGCGCCCTAGGGAGACACCATGAAAGCTGCCGTGATGCGCGCCTTCAAACAGCCCCTGACGATCGAGGACATCGACATCAGCCGGCCGGGACCGCGCGAAGTGCTGGTGCACACCGTCGCCACAGGGGTGTGCCACAGCGACCTGCACGTGAGTGACGCGGCGCTGCCCGTGCCGCCGCCGCTCGTGCTCGGTCACGAGCCCGCGGGCATCGTCGAGGCCGTGGGCGAGCTCGTGACCCACGTGAAGCCCGGCGACCACGTGATCGGCTGTCTGTCCGCGTTCTGCGGCAACTGCGAGTACTGCCTCTCGGGCCGGCCCAACATGTGCGGCGGCGCCGCGACCATGCGCCCGCGCGAGGCGCCGCCCCGGCTGTCGAAGGACGGCGCCACGATCAACCAGTTCGCGCACCTGTCGTCGTTCGCCGAGAAGATGTTGGTGCACGAGAACGCCGTGGTGAAGATCCGCAACGACATGCCGCTCGACCGGGCGGCCTTGATTGGCTGCGGAGTCACGACCGGCGTCGGCGCGGCGCTGAACACCGCCCAGGTGCGCGCCGGCACCACCTGCGTGGTGATCGGCTGCGGCGGCGTGGGCCTCGCGGCGATCCAGGGCTGCCGGATCGCGGGCGCGGCGCGCATCATCGCGGTCGACACCATGCCCTGGAAGCTCGAGCTGGCCAAGACGCTCGGCGCGACCGACGGCGTGAACGCGAAGGACAACGACGCCGTCGCGGGCGTCCAGTCACTCCTGGGCGGGGGTGCCGACTACGCCTTCGAGTGCATCGGCACCAAGCAGACCTGCGCGCAGGCCCTCGCCATGGTGAAGAAGGGCGGCACGGCGATCTGGGTCGGCGTGGTGCCGATCGGCCAGACCGTCGACGTGCCCGCGCTCGACGTCGTGATCAGCGGCAAGAAGATCCTGGGCTCGATGATGGGCGACAACCGCTTCCGCGTGGACATGCCGCGCTACGTCGACTTCTATCTCTCGGGCCAGCTCAAGCTCGACGAGATGATCTCGGCGCGGCTCAAGCTCGACCAGGTGAATCACGCCTTCGAGGAGATGCGCAAAGGCACCGCGGCCCGCAGCGTGATCGTCTTCGACGCCTGACACGGAGTCACCCATGGCCGACACCCGCATGAGCCGCAGCGAGCGCGAGGCCTTCCTGGCCGCCGTGCGCGTCGGAGTCCTCTCGATCGAGGAGCGCGGCCGCGGCCCGCTCACCGTGCCCGTCTGGTACGGCTACGAGCCCGGCGGCGAAGTCTGGTTCGTGACCGACCGCGACTCGCGCAAGGGCAAGCTGCTCCTGTCCGTGGACCGCATCAGCCTGTGCGTGCAGACCGAGACGCCGCCGTACAAGTACCTGTCCGTCGAAGGCCGCATCGCCGGCATCGAGCGCGCCGACCTCGAGCGACACCGCCGCGTGTTGGCCCACCGCTACCTGGGCAAGGAGATGGGCGATGCCTACCTCGCCCAGAGCGGGAGCGGCGACGGCGACATCCTGGTGCGGCTGCGGCCGGAGCGGTGGCTCAGCGTGGACTATGGGAAGGCGTTCGGGTGAGAGTCACGCCGCGGGACGAGATCGGCGGGCCTGGGGCGGGGCGCCCGCGGCCTCGGAAGCCGGGGCTCTGGCTGCCTTGGGCAAAGCGAGCGGCGGCCCCCAAGGAATTTGGCGCATCGAAGGGTCAAGGCGGACCGGATTCTACGGCAGCCGATGGCCCGGGCAGCTCGGGAGATGCACATCGCCAGCCGCCTCGCGGGTTTCTCTCGGATTGTGCGAGTAGCTCCCGGAACCCTGTGATAAGCTCCGCGGCGGTAGCCTCCATTCTGGAGGTGTTTGCAAGGGCTCCGCCGCCGGAAATGCCGGCCCGGAGTCAAGGCGAGTAGGGTGCCCCCCGGTCCTAGGAGAGGACCCGGCACCGAGGTATCTGTTTTGGGTAAGAAGCTCTACGTCGGGAACCTTCCGTACACCACCAACGACGCGGATCTCCGTGCGCTCTTCGAGAAGCACGGCCGGGTCGAGTCGGCCAACGTGATCTCGGATCGCGAGACGGGCCGATCGCGAGGCTTCGGCTTCGTCGAGATGGAATCCGAAGCTGCCGAGACGGCGCGCAACGCGCTCGACGGTCAGGACTTTGGCGGCCGCAAGCTGCGCGTCAGCGAAGCGAACGAGCGCCGTGGTCCCGGTGGTCCCGGCGGTCCGCGCGGTGGTGGGCCGCGCGGCGGCGGTGGCGGGTTCCGCGACCGCGATCGCGACCGCTATTAAGTCAGGCTCCTGATCGCCGCGCGGGTGCCCCCCGCGCGGCGGGTTTTCCTGCGCGTGTCCCCGGCCGCCGCTTGGCGGCGGCTGATGCTCGACCCCTGTCCGGCGACGCTCTTCAGCGGCCCTGGAACTTGGGGTCGCGCTTCTCCAGGAAGCTCCGGACGCCTTCCTTGAAGTCGGCGCTCTGGAACAACGGGAGCAGCTGCAGGTAGACGTGGTGCACGTGCGCGTCGAACGGCTCGGACAGCGCCATCCGCATCATGCGTTTGGCGCCCTGGACCGCGAGCGGGGCGTTCGCGGCGATCTCGTTGGCGAGCGCGCGCGCCGCGGCGGGCAGCGCGTCGTCGTCGACCACCTGACTCACGAGGCCGAGCTCGAGACACTGCTGTGAGTCGAGCGTGCGCCCGGTGAAGATGATCTCGGCCGCCTTCGACCAGCCGACGAGCCGCGGCAGCAGCCACGTTCCGCCCGACTCGGGCAGCACGCCGCGCTTGGTGAACGCGGCCGCCAGCTTCGCGCGCCGCGCGGCGATGCGGATGTCGCAGCCCAGCGCGAGGTCCATGCCGTAGCCGGCCGCGCCGCCGTTCAGCGCGGCGATCACCGGCTTGTCGAGTGAGTGGAGCACCGTCGGTGGAGCGCTGCGCAGGTCGAGCGTGGCCGGCATCGGACCGCCGCCGCCGATTCCGCCGCCGCTCGAGGCGTCGCCCAGGTCGAGCCCCGCGCAGAAGCCGCGCCCCGCGCCCGTGATGATCACCACGCGCACGTCGCGGTCTTCGTTCGCCTCGACGAGTCTCTGGGCCAGCGCGGAGAGCATCGGCCCCGAGATGGCGTTCATGCGCTCGGGCCGGTTCAGCGTGAGCGTCGCGATCGGCCCGTCCTTGGCGTACAAGAGCTCGTCGGCCATGGCTCCCCCTTCCTCTCTTGGCGTGGCGTCGACTCTAGCACGCGTGGACTTTCGATTTTTGTTCGTATAGGCTTCGGGCATGGCTCGCTACCGAGAGCCGATCCGAGGCCGAGGCACCCCCGCCGCCCCTGCGAACCGCTTCGAGAGCGCTGCGCTCGAGCCGGACGCGGAGACCGGCTTCGACGACGAGCTCACCCCCGATCCACGCACGCAGTTCCTGCGCGACGCCTCGCGCTCGGCCATCGCTCGCAACCAGAGTCCCGACGTGGGCTTCGACGTCGGCATCAACCCGTACCGCGGCTGCGAGCACGGCTGCATCTACTGTCTCGCGCCCGAGACACCGGTGTTGCACGCCGACCTGACCTGGCGGCCGCTGGGCGAAGTGCGCCCGGGCGACTCACTCGTGGGCTTCGACGAGCACTGCAAGCCGCGCAGCACGCGCAAGCTGCGCGCCGCCACCGTGCTGGGCGTGTGGTGGTCGCGCAAGGAAAGCACGCGGCTCGTGACTCGCGGCGCCGAGCTCGTCACGACCGCCGAGCACCGCTGGCTGCAGGCGCGCAACTTCCGCTGGTGGCGCACGAGCCAGCTCGCGCCGGGCCGGTCGCTGCGGCGCGTGCCGGTGGAGTCGCAGTGCGAGATCGACGACGACTACCGGGCAGGATACATCGCGGGCCTGTCCGCGGCCGAGACACCGCGGCCGCAGGCGGCGTTCTGGCGCGTCAGCCTGGCCGAGGCCGGGGCGCTCGCGCGCGTGGCCGAGTATCTGAAGGCCTTCGGGCTGCCCGTGGTGGTCGGGCCTTCCCGGGTCGAGGTCCGCTCGCTGTGCGCGCTGGGCTCGATCGACAAGCTCGTGCACGTCGATCGCGCGAGCGCCAGCTACCGGCGCGGCTTCCTCGCCGGCAGCTTCGATGCCGGCGCGCGGCCCGAGAGCGAGGCCTTCGAGCGGGCGCGCCGCTGGGCGCAGTCACTCGGGCTCCGGATCGAGGCGCGGTCCAACGCCGAGCGCATGCGTTTCTTCGCCGCGTGCCGGCCCGCCGACCGGCGCAAGCTCGAGGCCGTGTTCGGGCACGAGCCCGCCTGGGAGCCCGAGCCGATCGAGGCGCTCGAGCCGGGCGGCGTGCGCGACGTGGTCGACATCCAGACCTCGACGGGCACGTTCTTCGCTGCGGGGCTGGCCACGCACAACTGCTACGCGCGGCCCACGCACGAGTATCTCGGATTCTCGGCCGGGCTCGACTTCGAGACCAAGATCGTCGTGAAGCACGACCTGCCCGAGCTGCTGCGCGCGCACCTGGCGCGGCCGAGCTGGAAGCCGCAAGTGATCGCCCTGTCGGGAGTGACCGACTGCTACCAGCCGGTCGAGCAGCGGCTGCGGCTCACTCGGCGCTGCCTGCAGGTGCTGGCCGAGTTCCGCAACCCGTGCTCGGTGATCACCAAGAGCCGGCTGGTGGCGCGCGACGCCGACGTGCTGCAGGAACTCGCGCGACACCAGGCGGTGTCGGTCACGGTCTCGCTCACCAGTCTCGACCCCGAGCTGGCGCGCAAGATGGAGCCGCGGGCGGCGCAGCCGCGCGCGCGGCTCGCCGCGATCGAGGCGCTGGCGCGCTCGGGCGTGCCCGTGGGCGTGAACCTCGCCCCGATCGTGCCGGGACTCACCGACCACGAGATCCCGGCGCTGGTCGCGGCGGCTGCCGCGGCGGGCGCGCGCTGGGCGGGCTGGCAGATCGTGCGCCTGCCCTACTCCGTGAAGGACCTGTTCGCGGCCTGGCTCGCCGACCACTTCCCCGACCGGCGCGACAAGGTGTTGCACCGCATCGAGTCCATGCGCCAAGGGAAGCTCAACGACTCCCGCTTCGGCATCCGCCACCGGGGCGTCGGCGTCTTCGCCGAGCAGATCGCCGAGTGGGTGTCACTGGCGCGCAAGCGCCACGGCATTCCGGCGCACGGGCCGGAGCTCTCGACCGCCGCCTTCCGCCGGCCGGGCGGCGCGCAGCTCGACCTGCTCTGACTCAGCCGGCGGCGTCGGCCTCGGCGCCGGCCTGGTCCTCGGCCTCGTCGCGCCGCAACAGCGAGCTCGCCACGCCCGGGCGCAGGATCGAGTACAGCGCCGGCACCAGAGTCACCGCGGCGAGCATGTTGATCGCCATCAGCACGATCAAGAGCTGCGCCATCTCGGCCTGGAAGCGCAGGTTCGAGAACACCCAGAAGCCGATCCCGCCGACCACGGTCGTACCGGTGAAAGTGACTGCCATGCCGGTCGTGCGCACCGCGGTGCGGATCGCCTCGTCGAGGTCCTTGCGCACCGCCATCTCCTGGCGGATCCGGTCGACGATGTAGATCGCGTAGTCGACGCCGACGCCCACGCCCACGGCCTGCACGGGCAGCGTGTTGATGTTGAGCCCGACCCCGCGCACAGCCATGTAGGCGAGTGACAGGAGCGTCGCCGTGGCGAGCTGCAGGAAGATGATTCCGCCGCTCACCGCGGAGCGGTAAGTCACCGAGTGCAGCACGAAGATCACGAACAGGATCAGCGAGATGTTCGCCAGGTGACCGCGTTCGACCTCGTCGTTCACGGCCGCGAGCGTGCCGAGCGCGCCGCCCGCCAGGATGAACTGCACGCCGCGCGTCCAGGTCTGGGTGGGCTGGTAGGTCGGCGCTGCGCCCTTCGACTTCTGGTCGTCGACGATCAGGTCCTGCGTGTTCACCGACACCGCGCGGATGCGCAGCTCGTCGTTCTCGAACCACTGGTCCACGGCCTTGGGGTCCCAGTTGGCCAGGCGCGCGGGCCACACGAACGAGTGACCCGGCTTCACGTGCTGCTTCTCCTTGGCGTACTTGTCGACGGAGCGCTGGCGGAAGTCGTCGATCCACGGCGGCAAGCCGTCTTTCGCGACGGTCTTCACCTCGAACGGCACGTACTCGTGGTCCTGCTGGCGCAGCACCTTCAGCGTGTGCGCGCGCGCGGGCAGGAGCGGTCCGATCATGTAGTAGAAGAAGTCGGTGACTCGCTCGCGGTCCCAGGGCGGCGCGCCCGGCGCCGCGTGGTGCTCGTCGAGCCGGATCTGGATCGCGCCCATCGGGTTGTCGGCGATGAACTTCTCGGCGGTCTCGATCGCCCGGCGGATGGTCGGCCCCTTGTGGTCGGGATAGAACGCGGTGAGCTGCGCGACGCGGCCGTTGACGTTGATGATCGAAGACAGCGCGCCCGGCGAGCTGTTCAGCCGGATGAAGATCAGGAACGCGCGCGCGGCCGCGCCGTCGGGGATCATCTCCTGCTTGGGCTCGCCGTTGCGGAACTGGCGGTTGGCCACGCGCACGATCTGCACCGGAGACACCACCGCGACCGCACCGGTCTCGCGCTTCAGCTTGCGCTCGAGTGACTGCATGTTGACCAGCACGTCGTGGTCTTCGACGCCGTCGTCGCGGTCGGCCTCCGCATAGATGGTCAGGTTGTCGGCGCCGCCGAATTTCTCGCCGATCTTCGCGATCGCCTGGTTGAAGGGGTGATTGGGCCAGAACAGCGGGATGCCCGGCTTGGCCTCGCCGATCGTCGACCAGGCGGCCACGGCCGCGGCCGAGCCCAGGAAGATGGCCACGAACGCGCCCACCACCGCCCAGCGTCCGACCGGGTGAGTCACCAGGTCACCCAGCAGCCCGACCAGGCGCCGCATCACGGCTGGCGTGTAGTGCCTGGACTCCTTGGGCGCGGGCAGGAAGCAGATCAGGATCGGGTGCAGGATCTCGACCGTCACCACGATCGCCGCGACCCAGAACGCGCCGAACACGCCCAGGTCGCGCATCTGCGGGATCGTGGTCACCAGGATCACGAGCAGCCCGGCCACGTCGGTCAGGATGCCCAGCGTGCCGGGCACGATCAGCTCGCCCATCGCGATCGCCGCGGCCTCGAGCTTGGCGCGCTCCGCGTCGCCGTAGATCGGGAAGAGCCGCTCGTAGTCTTCGAAGAAGCGCTCCGCCATCTGCACGGTGTGAGACACCGCGCGCGCGGTGATCAGCATGGGAATCACGAGCACCAGCGGATCGAACGCGATCCCCGCCCAGCCGGTGAACCCGGTGCCCCAGATCACGGTCGCGAAGGCCGCCACCATCGGAATCAGCACGCCGTGCCAGCGCCGGAAGTAGGCCCAGAGCAGCGCGAAGATCGCGAACACCGCGGCCACCACCGACAGACCGATCTCGCGCGAGTGAGCCAGGAGATATCCGACCGCGAGCGGCGCGCCGGTGATGTACACGTGGTGCTTGTCGTCGGCCTCGCGCTTCTGCAGCGCCATGAGATGGTCGAACACCGCGCGGTAGACCTCGAGGCTCGACAGCCGGTCGGTCACGAAGCCCGCGGTGATCAGCGCGGCCTTCTCGTCGGGAGATACCAGGAGCCGGCGCGCCTCGTCGGGCATGAGCTCGTTCGCCTTGCGGTGGATCTCGTCCGCCTCTTTCTGGGTGTCGGGCGGGTTCTCCATCAGGAGATTGGCGTTGAGCGTGCCGTCTTTCTCGTACTCGATGATGCGCGTCGACAGGTGCGTGATCGAGCGCACCGTGTCGTGATTCACCGGATAGGGCGGGAAGCGCCGGTCGAGCTCGGCGGCGATCTCGGCCTTGCTCTTCTTGCCCTCCTGGTCGAGGCGCTGCTTCTCGGCCTTGCGCTCGTCGGCACGCGGGTCGTAGTCCCAGCCGTCGAGTGACTTCGTGATGGCGTCGATCTTCGCCAGGTTCTCGGGCGTGTAGATCGTGCCCTCGTCGACGGTGTACAGGATCGCGACCGGCGTGGCGTTGCCGAAGTCACCCGCGAACTTGGCCTGCGCGTGGATGAAGGGGTGATCGGGGAGCTGTGCGCGCGCGTCGCTGCCCACGCGCACCTTGGGTCCCGGCAGCGGGTGACCCGCCGCGCTGAAGATGGCGTTCGCGATCGGATAGAAGAAGAAGCCCGTCGACAGGATCAGCAGGAACGCGATCGGCACGCGCCGCCGCACCACGAAGTGGCCGAAACGGGTGGTCGCGCGCTCGCTCATCAGCCAATCACCTCGACGGTCTTGCCGCCGCTCTCGACGGCGATGTCTGCGAACTCGGCCTCGCCCAGGCCGTGCTGGAAGATGCTCGTGGCGATCAGCCAGACGGCCACCGCGCGGCGCGGCGTGGCGCCGCCGATCGCGGCCGCGTGATCGGCCAGGATGGCGCGCCGCTCCGACTGCCACGCGCCCAGGCCCGCCGCACCCGTGCGCACGACCTGGTGCGTCTCGCGCGGGGTCCACTGCGGGATCGGGCAGGCGAAGCTCTTTCCGATCGGCAGGCTCGAGCTCCAGAACCACGACAGGTCTCGGCCGTCGTCGAACTCGAGCGCGACCGAGAGATAGTCGTGACTCAGAAGCGAGTCTTCGGGCTGGCTCGAGGGCAGCCGGTCGATCTTCCAGCGCCAGCGGATCTCACTCTCCGCATCGAGCGCCAGGTCGATCGGGCGGCGCAGGATCGCCACGTCGTCCTGGCAGCGGCAGGCGATCGAGTGACTCGCCCCCACGCGCTGCGCGCGGTACACCTCGCTCTGGCCCAGGAACCACAGGTAGCTCCAGCCGGCAGGTCGCACGGCGGGCGCGGCGAGTCTCTCGAGCTCGGCACTCACGAGCGGCTCGCCCGGGCTCGTGCTGGCCAGCGCCGCCAGACCCGGCTGCGCGTCGCCGCGCCAGCGCACGACCAGCACGTCGAGCGCGCCGCTCGTTCCCGCGTAGGCCTCGACGGGCGTCGCCAGCACGCCGTCGGGCGTCTTCCACTCGCCGTTGTAGACCGCGAGCTCGAGCGCGCCGTCGCGCTCGGCCCGGAAGCTCTGCGTGTCGCGCGTGCCGGTCCAGATCGGGCCGCGCCCGCCGATCCGGGCCCAGAGCGCGAAGCGCGGCCCGAACGAGAGACCCGCGGCCTCGGAGGTCACGATCCGTCCCTCGGCCAGCACCGAGACCTCCTCGCCCTTGGCGAGGCGCAGGCCGGTGTCCGTCCACGGCGGAACGTTCCCGGGCAGGCGCACGACGCGGGCCTCGGCGATCGTGCGCGCGCGCAGATCGGCCGGCAACGCGGCAGTCAGTCTGGCCCACCGATCGGCGAGCGCGCCCTGGGCGCTGGTCTTGTGCACGAGCCCTCCGCGCCCCCCGCGCGAGGCCGCACCCTACCATATGGTCGCATGGGCACCCTACCGGTGATCGCGCGAGCACCCTACCCGCGCTCCGCATGCTCCGGGGTGCTCGTATTGGGCAGCCCCGGATGCGCCCGCTCTACAACACCAGCTCCGCCATCTTTCGCATGACTTGCGGGTCGTGCGAGGACATCAGGAGGGTCGTGACCGGCGTGCCCTTCCAGGCGCTGAGCCGGTCGCGGATGCGCTCGATCGGCCCGACCAGCGAGATCTCGTCGGCGAAGGCGTCCGGCACCGCGGCGATCGCCTCGCCGCGCTTGTTCTCGAAGAACAGCTCCTGGATGCGGTCCGCCTCGGCCTCGTAGCCCATGCGGCCCATGAGCTCTTTGTGGAAGTTGTGCTGCTTCGCGCCCATGCCCCCGATGTAGAAGCCCAGCATCGCCTTCACGGGCGCGAGACCCGCCGAGACGTCGTCGGTGACGTTGACCAGGAGCCCCTGCACGACCTCGAAGCCGGGCTTTGCCTTCGCGAGTGACTGGGCGTAGACCTCGGGCCGGAACGGCGAGTAGTAGAGCGGCAGCCAGCCGTCGCAGATCTCGGCCGCGAGCGCCACGTTCTTCGGGCCCTCGGCGCCCAGGTAGATCGGCAGGTCGGCGCGCAGCGGGTGGACGATCGAGCGCAGCGGCTTGCCCAAGCCCCACGCGCCGGCGCCGGTGTAGGGCAGCGGGTAGTGCTTGCCCGCGTTGGTCACGGGTGACTCGCGGCGCAGCACCTGGCGCACGATCGAGACATACTCGCGCGTGCGCGCCAGCGGCTTGTCGAACGGCTGGCCGTACCAGCCCTCGACGACCTGCGGCCCCGAAACACCCAGCCCCAGGATCACCCGGCCCTTCGACAGGTGGTCGAGAGTGAGTGCGTGCATGGCGGTCGAGGCCGGCGTGCGCGCCGAGATCTGCACGATCCCGGTCGCGAGCTTGATGCGCGAGGTGTGCGCCCCGATCCAGGCCAGCGGCGTGAACGCGTCGGAGCCCCACGCCTCGGCCGTCCAGACCGAATCGAAGCCCAGGCGCTCCGCTTCTTGCGCGAGCTGCACGTGATTCGTCGGAGGCTGCGCCTGCCAGTAGCCGAGCTGGAGTCCGAGCTTCATGTCGCCGGAATGGTACTACGATTGCGAACGCGGTTTGTAACGTGTTCTAATTGCCTCCCTATGCGCCGCACCCCCCTGGCCAGCGTCACGAAGGCGAGCGCGGCGCCCCCGCCCAAGCTCGTCGCGAGCCAGCTGCGCCGCATGCGGCGCATCGTCGACACGGCCGTGGGGCTGGCCGAGCAGGGCGGCTTCGACGCGGTGCGGCTGCGCGACGTGGCCGAGCAGTCCGACGTCGCCCTGGGCACGCTCTACAAGTACTTCCGCAGCAAGGAAGACATCCTCTTGTTCGCGTTCGACGAGGGTGTGACTCGCCTGGAGCAGAGCCTGGCGACGCGTCCCGCCCAGGGACGCACCCCGCACGAGCGGGTCACGGGCTTCTTCCGGCGCGCCACGCGAGGGCTGCTGCGCAACGCGCAGCTCGGCAGCGCGCTGGTCCGGGCCATGTCGGGCAGCGAGCGCGAGACGGCGCAGCAGATCGCGGCCTCGAATCGGCGCATCGCGCGCATGATCGTGGCCTCGCTGCGCGACGCGCCCGGACTCTTGCTCGAGTCACTCGAGAGCTTCGAGCCCGGCGCGGAAGAGGCCGAGCTCGCCGATGCGCTGACCGGCGTGTGGTTCGCGGCGTTGATCGGCTGGGTGATCGGCGCCGAGCCCGATCCCGCCGCCATCCCGCGCAAGATTCGCGCCGCGGCGCGGCTCATGCTGGAGGGCGCGCGCTTCGACGCGCGGCCCGTGGAGGACTGACTTGTCACAGGACGCGCCGCTGACCGCGCGGCACCACCTCGAGTACGCCTACCGGCGCTCCGTCGGTCCGGTGCTCGGCCGCTTCTTCGCCGAGCTGCGCGAGCGCCGGCTGGTGGGAAACAAGACCCGCCAGGGCCGCGTGCTCGTGCCGCCTTCGGAGTACGACCCGGCGACCGGCGACGCCACGACGGGCGAGTTCGTGCCGGTGGGCCCGGGCGGCGTGGTGAAGAGCTGGACCTGGGTGACTGCGCCGCGCGCCAAGCAGCCGCTCCAACACCCCTTCGCGTACGCGCTGATCCAGCTCGACGGCGCAGACACTCCCCTGCTGCACGCGGTCGACGCCGGGGCCGAGTCGCGCATGCGCACCGGACTGCGCGTTCGGCCGCGCTGGCGCAGCGACACCAAGGGCGAGCCGGCCGACCTGGCCTGCTTCGAGCCGGAGGCCTGAGATGGCGGAGCTGGAGCTCGTGAAGAGCATCGTGACTCCCGTCGTGCTCGACTACGACTACGTGACCGGCCGCGCGCAGAGCCGCTTCCTGCGCGGCATCGCGGAGGGCCGCATCCTGGGCCAGCGCTGCCCCGAGTGCCGCCGTGTCTACGTGCCGGCGCGCGGCGCCTGTCCGCGCTGCGCGGTCGCGACCGAAGAGGAGCTGCAGGTCTCGGACAGGGGCACGGTCACAACGTTCTGCATCGTGCGCGTGCCGTCGGAGAACCTGTCGTTCACTCCGCCCTACGCCTGCGTCGCCGTGCTGCTCGACGGCGCGAACATCCCGTTCAACCACGTCCTGCAGGAGTGCCCGCTCGAACAGGTGCGCATGGGCATGCGCGTGCAGGCCGTGTGGGTCGACCGGAAGGACCTCGGGCCGTCGATGTCGAGCATCCGCTACTTCAAGCCCGTGGCCGAGCCCGACGCCGAGTTCGACTCGTACAAGGAGCACCTCTGATGCGCGACGTCGCGATCGTGTCGTTCGCGCAGTCGGCCAAGGCGCGCGAGCTGCGCAACGAGATCGAGATCCTGATGCCCGTGGTGCACGAGGCGGTCGGGGCCTCGCGCATGCCGCGCACCGAGATCGGCTTCACCTGCTCGGGCTCGAGTGACTACCTGCAGGGCCAGAGCTTCGCGTTCGTGGGCGCGCTCGACGCGGTGGGGGCCTGGCCGCCGATCCGCGAGTCACACGTCGAGATGGACGGCGCGTGGGCGCTGTACGAGGCCTGGATCAAGATCCAGACCGGCGACGTCGACTCCGCGCTCGTGTATTCGTTCGGCAAGTCGTCGCCGGGCGACATCGCGGAGGTGCTCGCGCTCCAGCTCGACCCCTACACGGTGACTCCGCTGTGGCCCGACGCGCACAGCCTGGCGGCGATCCAGGCGCGCGCGTTCCTCGAAGCCACGGGCAAGAGCGAGCGCGAGCTGGCCGAGGTGGTGGCGCGCAGCCGGCGGTCCGCGATCGGCAATCCACACGCCGTGGTCTCGGGCGAGTTCTCGGTCGAGAAGCTCCTGGCCGAGCCCTACGTGAGCTCGCCGCTGCGCGCGCACGACCTGCCGCCGGTGACCGACGGCGCGTCGGCGCTGGTCATGGTCGCGGGCGAGCGCGCGCGCCAGCTGTGCGAGCGGCCGGTATGGATCCGCGGCATCGACCATCGGATCGAGCCGCAGTCACTGGGCGCGCGCGAGCTCGTGCGCTCGGCTTCGAGCGAGATCGCGGGCGCAAAGGCGGGGGTGCACAAGGGCAAGGTCGACTTCGCCGAGCTGCAC
The DNA here is from genome assembly GCA_035498015.1 of Myxococcota bacterium. NCBI lineage: Bacteria > Pseudomonadati > Myxococcota > Myxococcota bacterium. Next base: position 2,472 of record DATKAO010000085.1, on the reverse strand, counting down.
GCGCCCTACTCGCACCAGGAGCTGATCCTGCGCGCGGCGCTCGGGCTGGGCGAGAACGTAAAGATCAATCCGTCGGGCGGCGCGCTCGCGTCGCACGCGCTCATGGCCGCGGGCCTCGTGCGGATCGGCGAGGCGGCGGCGCGAATCATGGCCGGTCACGGCGACCGCGCAGTCGCCCACGCGACCCAGGGCCCCTGTCTGCAGCAGAACCTGGTTTGCGTCTTGGAGGGAGACTGATGGGCGAGCACAGCGCGGTCGTCGGGATCGGCCAGACCAAGTACGACGCCAAGCGCATCGACGTGTCGATGCCCGGACTGTGTCGCGAGGCGGCGCTGGCCGCGCTCGCCGACGCCGACCTGTCCTTCAAGGACATCGACGCGGTGGTGATCGGCAAGGCGCCCGACATGTTCGAGGGCGTGATGATGCCCGAGATGTTCCTGGCCGACGCGCTGGGCGCGGCGGGCAAGCCCATGATCCGCGTGCACACCGCGGGCAGCGTGGGCGGCTCGACCGGCATCGTGGCCTCGTCGCTGGTCGAGTCGGGCGTGTTCGAGCGCGTGCTGTGCGTGGCCTTCGAGAAGCAGTCCGAGTCGAACGCGATGTGGGCGCTCACCGTGTCGACACCGTTCAGTGTCGCGGTGATCGCGGGCGCGGGCGGCTACTTCGCGCCGCTCGTGCGCGGCTACATGCGCCGCTCGGGCGCGCCCGAGGACACCGGCATCCGCGTGGCGGTGAAGGACCGCCAGAACGCGCTCAAGAACCCCTACGCGCACGTGAAGATCCCGGGAGTCACCTTCGAGCAGGTGATGAACTCACCCATGCTCTGGGACCCGATCCGCTATCTCGAGACCTGCCCCTCTTCGGACGGCGCGTGCGCCATGGTCTTCGCCAGCGCGCGCGCGGCCGCGAAGTCACCCGGCAAGCCCGCGTGGGTGCACGCCACGGCGATGCGCTCCGAGCCGACCATGTTCGCCGGCCGCGACCAGGTGAACCCGATGGCCGGCCGCATGAACGCGAAGGACCTGTACGCCAAAGCCGGCATCACCAACCCGCGCAAGGAGATCGACTGCGCGGAGATCTACGTGCCCTTCAGCTGGTTCGAGCCCATGTGGATGGAGACCATGGGCTTCGCCGAGGAGGGCCAGGGCTGGCGGATGACTTACGAGGGCGCGACCGCGCTCGACGGCGACCTGCCGGTGAACATGTCGGGCGGCGTGCTGTCGTCCAACCCGATCGGCGCGTCGGGGCTGATCCGCTTCGCCGAGGCGGCCATGCAGGTGCGCGGCCAGGCGGGCGAGCACCAGGTCGACGGCGTGCACAAGGCGCTGGGGCACGCCTACGGCGGCGGGTCACAGTATTTCAGCACGTACATCGTCGCCGACCACAAACCCTGAGTCTCGGAGAGGGAGCACGGATGGCCGGTCTGGGTTTCTGGAATTTCGCGCAGCAGGACCCGTCGAAGCTGGCGCTGGTCGCGCCCGACGGCAGGGAATGGACGCGCGGCGAGCTGTACGCGCTGCAGAACCAGATCGCGAACGGCCTGCGCGCCGCGGGGCTGCAGCGCGGCGACGCGGTCGCGGTCGCGATGCCGAACTGCGCCGAGTTCATCGCGGTGAACCTCGCGTGCGCGCAGTCGGGCTGGTATCTCGTGCCGATCAACTGGCACCTCGCCGCGGGCGAGATCGCGTACATCCTGCAGGACAGCGAGGCCAAGGCGTTCATCGCGCACGAGCGCATCGGCCAGACCGCGCAGGCGGCGGCCGACGAGGCCGGCTTCCCCGGCTCACACCGCTTCGCGATCGGCCGCGTGAGTGGCTTCCGCCGCTTCAGCGACCTGGTGGCCGGGCAGGCCATGACTCCGCCGCCCGAGCGCTTCGCCGGCGCGGTCATGAACTACACCTCGGGCACGACCGGCAAGCCCAAGGGCGTGCGCCGGCCGCTCGCGCCGCTCGACCCCGATACGATCGCGACCCTGTTCACGGGCTTCCTCGCCATGTTCGGCATCAAGCCCGAGGACGGGAACGTGCACATCGTGGGCTCGCCGCTCTACCACACCGCGGTGCTGGTGTTCGGCTCGGCGTCGCTCAACATGGGGCATCCGCTCGTGCTGATGGAGAAGTGGACGCCCGAGGACTGCCTGCGGCTGATCGACCGCTACCGGGTCACCACGAGTCACATGGTGCCCACCCAGTTCCACCGCATGCTCGCGCTGCCGCCCGACGTGCGCGCCAAGTACGACTGCAGCTCGACGCGCACCATGGTGCACGCCGCCGCACCCTGCCCGCCCGACGTGAAGCGCCGCATGCTCGACTGGTGGGGGAACTCGATCTTCGAGTACTACGCCGCGACCGAGGGCGGTGGGACTCTGGTGACTCCGCAGGAATGGCGCCGCTTCCCGGGGACGGTCGGCAAGGCGTGGCCGGGCGCGGACATCAAGATCTACGACGACGCCGAGCAGGAGCAGGCCACCGG